>DATLIT010000414.1:0-4660 GCA_035539295.1 Terrimicrobiaceae bacterium
TGTGCTTCTGGGTTTGCACGAAAAAGTGCCCATGGCCACGGCGCTCAACTATGGCGTCTGTGCTGCCGCTTCTTCGCTCACCGAGCCGACCAGTTCCGATGGCGTCGTGCCTCTGGCGGAATGTCTCCGCTTAGCCGAAGAGTTTGGATACCGCTCGATTTAACACAACCAACGACGCCTTTAAGCTGATCTCCGACGCACAAGCTTATGGTGCGCGCGTCGCTCTCTTTGGGCGAAAAATTAATCTTTCGAAAGATCCGCTTGCCTTCATCGACATGCTGCGGCGTGTCGTCGATCACGAGATTACTGCCGAGGAAGCCGTCAACGCCTATCATGGCGCACTCGGCAAACTTGGCATTCGGCCGTTCCGTGACCTTGCTGAGGATATCAAGCTGACAGGAACGATGATGCGCTACCGCTAGGAACTATCGCCGAAATACGCCACCCCCAAAACTTACGCCTGCTCCCATCGCTCCTGAATCTCCTGGCATAAGGCGCTGTAGGCTTGGGCGACCGGAAGCCTGTGCCCGTAGGCCAGGACAGGCATTCGGCGAAGTCCCATCTTCTCAATCTCCACGGTGAAAGGAATCACCGTGCGGAGGAACGTGGGATAGCGCTCCGGCAGGCGCGCAATAGTTTCCTGGTGAATGCGGCTCCTTTTTTGCGCCATGGAGAAGAACGGAACAATCCTCTCTGTCGGTAATTCCACTTCCTGAAAGAACTCGAAGAGCTGCTCGAGCGTGCGCTCAGAGAGCCGCGTTGGTATCACCGGCACCAAGATCATGTGGGAAGCACGAAAGACGTTCTCAGACAGAAGGGTGATGTTCGGCGGGCAGTCCAGGACGATGAAATCGTAATCCACGCCGAGATCGCCGAGCAGCCAGCGAAGTTGCTTGCGGGACTTCCGCATGCGATCCAAAGCGATGTCGAAATTGCGATAGGCGAGATTGGATGGCAAGATATCCAATCCTGGATAGTCGGACTCGCGGATGTTGCGCTTGAAAGCGGCATCCGTGAGCTCATCCAGCTCCAACTCAAATTCAGCTGCGGGACTAACACGGAAGAAAAATGCGGCGGCGCCCTGCGGGTCGAGGTCCACGAGAAGCGTGCGCTTACCGGCTTGTTGCAAGGCGTAAGCGAGGTTAACCGAGAGTGCCGTTTTCCCGACTCCGCCTTTGATGCTGTAGGCGGAAACGATTTTCATGCGGCCTTGGAAGCTTCGGCCACGCCGGAGCCCAATTTCGCAGAATTCACGCAGACAGCCTTCACTGCTCGAGCGATTTGCGGCGAGCAGAAATCGTCCAGGGTATTGTGGAAGCGATTCCGCTCTTCCTGCTGGTCGTGATAGAGAACCGCCACGAGCCCACCAATGGAAAGGGCGAGACCCTCATGACTACCGCGTTCCTGGCGTTTGCGGTCCCAATAGTGAAGCAGGGAGCGCTGCTGCACCGAGCAATCATTGAAGACCCCGAGACAGGTTTGAAGACGCCGCAACTGTTTCTCGATCTGATCGGTCTCCCCCTCTGGCAAAAGCTCGCTAAAAAATTCAATCAAGTAACGCAGCTTTTTGCAGTGGATGCGCACCTTGTGCAAGAGTTCGTCGGGCGTGTCGCTTCCCAAGCCGAGTTCAATCTTGAGGATCCGCTTATAGCGTTTGTAGATTCGCCGGGCGATGAGCGGACCGGCGGCTCCACCGGAGACGTCGGTTTCGGGAAGATCGACTGCCGACGAGAAAAACCGCTCCACTTTCTCGATACCGGCGCGGTAATCGGTTGAGCTCAGATCGCGAACCACCTGCCTAAGGGCGCGGCGCCTTTCCGTTCCGAAGTCGTGAAAGACTTCCCGCAAGGGAGCTTGGAGAGTTTCGGGGAGCATCTGAGTATACTGCCCCCGGGCGAGAAGATAGACGTCGAGATCTCGGAGTTTGTTTGTCGCGTCGCACCAGCGCGCAAGCAAGGCTTTCAGCTCGTTTGTCTGTTCCTCGGGATAGATGCCTTTCAACAGGCTCAGCACGGATCGGATCTTGCGCATGGAGATTCGATAGTCATGGAGGAACTCAGTATCGATGTCCTCCTTGATGCCCGCCTCGTTCTCGCGCGCGATCGCCAGCATCCGGTGAATGATTCGGCGAGCCGTCTCGCGCACCGGCAGATCCGGCCGCAAGTCGAACGAAGGCCGCAAAGTGTAGGGCCGGGGCGCCGATCCGTGCTCTCGAAAGAAAATTGCCAGCGGACCTTCACTGATCTCCTTGGCACCAAGCATTTGCAAGATCTCGCTCGCTTTGCCTCCCTCCGCTTCGTAGCCTCTAAGAGGACGGAAATGACACAGCCGGTAGAAGGGCTCCGCAGCCTCGCTCTCTCCAAACAAGGCAGTCAGATCGAATCGGAAAACCGTCTTCTCCTCTCGGTTGAGCAGTTCCACTGCCTGCTCATGGACCCAGAGGCGCGCGACGCGCACCAGAGCGCGAATACCGACGAGCGGCTCCAGCTCGCCGAGGAGATCGCCCGCCGGAAACTCCCATACGAATCGCGGGACGCGGCCTGCGGCCACCGGGATGGCGCGTCGCAGGTCACCAATCCAGTCATGGTCCCGCTCGCAAAGGCGGAGTTGCCCTTCGGACTGGTACAGTAGCCGCTGGCGAAACCAGATTCCCCACTCGAAAGTGTCGTAAAAGGTCGCTTTTGCTCGAACAATTTGCCCTCGTCGCAGGCCGAACGCCGGCTCCAAGGCAGCACAGAGATCTTCACTCTCCAGCTCCGCAGGGATCTGACAGTTTTTCCAAGTGGCTCGCTCACTCACCAAGTGGATGCAGCTTATGCTATTCCAAAAAAACTCGCAATGTCCGGGCGAACACCGGCCGCAGCGACCGGTTAGCCGTAGCCGGATGCCTATGCACTAGCGACATCACCCCCACCGCCTTCCGCGCAGAGTCTTCCATTGACGAGGGAGTTCAGTCCCCGTTATCTCGAGAGCGAGCGGCGGGCGGGGAGACCTCCGGTGCGCCGAAGAGCCATTCCTTCCATGACCGCAAATCTTCTGCAGATCTTCATTCTTGGACTTGTGCAGGGTGCCGCGGAGCTCTTACCGGTCTCGAGCTCAGCGCATGTCATCGTTGCGGAGAAGCTGCTTGGTCTCGATCCCTCGGCACCGGAGATGACCTTTCTGCTCGTCATGCTGCACACCGGAACAATGTTCGCGGTGATTGTCTATTTCTGGAGATCCTGGCGCGTCAGCTATTTCTCGGATTGGGCAACTTTTCGAAGAACTCTGGCCAATGTTGTTGTAGCCACTGTAGCGACCGGAGCAGTGGGGCTGACTCTTCAACAGTTGATTGAGCGGGTCTTTCTCAGCCATCATGGGGAGTCGGCCGAAGTGGAGCGACTCTTCTCCGAACTCCCCCGTTGATCGCGGCGGCCTTATTTGCGGTTCGCCTGCTCATTATCTACTCGGGGTTGCGAGAAGAGCGCCAGCGAGGCAGCAAGGATGTAACTACAGGCGGAGCCGGCTGGATTGGAATTGTCCAAGGGCTTTGCCTACCGTTTCGGGGCTTCTCCCGTTCAGGCGCCACGATCTCGACCGGCCTCCTCCTCGGTATCGACAGACGGCGTGCGGAAGAGTTCAGTTTTGCCCTCGCGGTGGTCCTTACTCCGGTGATCATCGCGAAGGAGCTTGTTCGTCTGATCAAGTCGCAAGATGAAACCTCGCACTTCCTCGCGCTCTTGCAGCCAGGTCTCCTAGGAATGCTATTCAGTTTTCTTTCCGGACTCGCCGCGCTCTGGCTGCTTTCGCGTTGGCTGGAAGAAGGACGCTGGCGATTCTTTGGCTACTATTGTCTGGTCGCGGCTGTCGTCGTCTTCGCCCTGGCAAGGCTGGGCTACTAAAGAGACACTTTAGCTGCTCGAGAGCTGGAACTCCCATTCAGACAATTCCGATTTCCAGCGGGCAATAAACCTGAATGCAGTGGCTAAGGCGGAGAGCTCATCTGGGAAAACATCAGGCCACCGCCTGTCAAGATTCTCCAGTTGTCCCGCCAGCTCATCGTCGGCCTCCTGGACTAAACCAGAAGCCCCCCGGATCTGCCGCAGGGCCTCGGCGATTTCCGGCGATAGCAAAGCCCTGGCCAGAGCAGAACTAGTGTTCTCAAAGCGCTGCCGAACCGTTCGTGCTGCCTGAACCGCATTTCCTGCTCGTAAGAAAAGCTCCGCAGGAGACACATGTCCGCCCTCTTTTCTGTAGCTGGGAAATGTCAGCTCGAGAAGATGGCGGAGACGCGTTGCTGGGTCGCGAAGTGTCTTGTACGCTTCCTGGAGCAGGTGGAACTCTTCGTCCTCGCCTCCGGACGCATCTGGGTGCCGCTCGGCAGCCAGTCTTAGATATGTCTCCTTAAGCGCGGGCTCGTCGATGAGCGGCCTTCGGCCTATCCCAAAAACCGCAAAGGCATCCTCTATGATCTCTGAGCCCATCACAACGGAGCTTTAAGCAGAAAAGCTCTCCCCGCACGAGCAGTGGGCCACGGCATTCGGATTCGAGACTTTAAATCCCCCCTTCTGCAGATCCTCACTGAAATCGAGCTCGGAGCCGCTGACAAAAAGAGCGCTCTTTGGATCGATAACGACTCGGACTTGATTCGATTCTACAAGAATGTCCCGGTTTGCCGGGC
>DATLIT010000415.1:0-4873 GCA_035539295.1 Terrimicrobiaceae bacterium
TCTTCAAAGGCAAATTGCTAAACATCAAATTAGCGATGCGGGCTCGTTGCAGAGCCCCATCGCGGGTGCCTTGGGTCGTGGCTTTCGCGCACGGCATGCGCTAGCTCTCTAAGGATTCCCAGATCATTGATCTTTAACTCCGCCTCTTGAAGAAGGCGACGTCGGAATCTCTGGATGCTAAAGGTGCCGAATGGAATATTCGTTCCAAACGGAACACCCCGTGAAATCTACCGTGCTTGGAAAGGCTGAGCACGTGTTGATGCGCTTGAGAAGGCGAAAAGCCTCAGATCGTCGTGCGAGAAAATACGTGCGTCGAAAAGGCGAGATGACCAGAATGTGGGGAGAACCCTCACTCCCATGAAATCAAGACTTCTCGTTGCCGCTTCGGCATCGCTGGCGATTGCGCTTTCAAGCTGCATCTAGTAAGCACTTCGCCGCAGCGGACGGTTGTCCAGGAAACACGTTACATCGCTCCGGCTCGACAGACGGTAATCACGACATTGCCGCCCAATTATCGCGTCCGTCTCTATGCGGGCAAACCTATTACGTATACGATAATGTCTACTATCGCGCGGGTATGTGGTCGGGTCGTAAACCGCCCGTGGTGAGGTTGGCTTCCAGTTAGCGGTGGGAAGAATCCGAAATCTAGCGCATTACGCCACTTTTTTATAGCCGCACTACCGGACGATGCCGCGCTTGCTCGCTTCGATAAAGGCCACGAGTTGGGCGAGGTGAGGGCTTGGCGGAAGCTCGGCTCGAATGGTCTCGCACGCCTGTTTGACGTTTAGATTTGCCCGGCAAAGCAGACGATAGGCTTCGCGCAGATTTCGAATGTCATCGGCATCGAATCCGTGGCGTTCGAGCCCGACCTGGTTCACCCCCCGAATTTCTGCTGGATTCCCATCTGCAATCATGAATGGCGGAACGTCTTGAACGATCTTGGTGCAGCCGCCAAGGATGGCATGTCGGCCGATTCTGCAAAACTGGTGCACTCCGCTAAGTCCGCCAATGATGGCGTAGTCTTCAACGATAACATGGCCGGCAAGAGTGCCGTTATTCGAGAAGATTACGTGGTCTCCGACCAGGCAGTCATGGGCTACATGTGAGTAGGCGAGAAAGTGGCCGTGATTGCCGATGACAGTTTTTGTATTCGGCAGAGTGCCACGGTTCACGGTACAGAACTCTCGGAAGCTGTTGTGATCACCGATTTCTAGAAAGGTCGGCTCGCCGACATACTTCAGGTCCTGGCTTCGCTGGCCGATCGAGGAGTATGGATAGAAGCGGTTGTTTTGCCCGATCTTTGCAGGTCCGGCCATGGTCACGTGGTTAATCAGTACGGAATGCGAGCCAATGATAACGTCCGGACCTATAACACAATAAGGACCGATTTCGACGTCAACTGCAACCTCAGCGCGACTGTCGATGATTGCCGTGGAATGGATCATTCCAAGAAGGCTTCGTGTGAAAAACTAAGCGAAGTCACCTGTCGACCAGACCAAAGAGCAACTCGGCTTCTGAGACAACCTCATCGTTGACGACACACTTGCAGGCGGCCTTCCCAAGGCGTTTTTTGATACTCAGCATTTCGCAATGGATGAAGAGAGTATCTCCAGGAAAGACCGGCTTTCTGAATTTGACCCCATCGGCGCTCATAAAGTAGCCGATCTTTCCTGCGTTCTCGGTCTTGTGCATCATGACAATGCTCGCAACCTGCGCCATCGCTTCGACCTGCAGAACTCCCGGCATCACCGGATGATTCGGAAAATGACCCTGAAAGTACGGCTCATTAATAGTTACCGCCTTCACGCCGATGGCCTTGGCATCCTCTTCGAACTCGATGATGCGATCCACCATCAGAAAGGGGTAGCGGTGGGGCAGCGTGCGCATGATTTCGTTGATGTCCAACACCCCTCCGGCAGCCGGAACTGGCCGTGGAGCCATGGCCAGGTATTCCGAATGACGCCTGGCGAGCGAGCGGGCCGCTTCTGTATTCGGCCCATGACCGGGCTTGATGGCAACAACATGCCCGCGGAGACGGCGGCCGCTTAAAATGAGGTCACCGATAATGTCGAGGATCTTATGACGGACGAATTCGTCACTAAAACGAAGAGGTTCCTTACTGAGCACGCTATCTCCGCGCGCGACGATGGCGTTCTCAATGCTCCCACCCTTGATCAGGCCTCTATCCATCAGTGGCTTGACGTCCTCGTAAAAGACAAATGTCCGTGCCGTCGCGATCTCTTTTTCGTAGAATTCGGGAGTGATCTCCGCACTGAGGTACTGGGTGAAGCGACCCCCGGGGCCGACCTGGGTGCAAGAAATGCGGAACTTCGCGTCCGGCAGGATCGTGATAATAGATTCGCCGGTTTGCACGACGATGGGTTCGCGAGGTTCGAGGTAGGCACGTGTCGCTTCCTGCTCAACAATGCCAGCTTGCTTGATCATGCCGACGTAGGGGGCCGCGCTGCCATCGCCAATCGGAGGTTCGTTGGAATTCATTTCCACGAGAGCATTGTCCAGCCCCATTCCGGCGAGAGCGGAAAGAACATGCTCGACGGTATGTATCTTCACATTGCCTTCGACGATGGTGGTGGCGCGCTCCACGGTTTTGACATTTTCGACCCTGGCCTCGATGATCGGATCATCCGGCAAGTCCGAGCGTTTGAACTTGAACCCATGACCGACAGGAGCCGGATGAAGCGTGAGCGTGACTTTTTCACCCGTATGGAGGGCCATCCCGGTGAGACGGGCAGCGGAGGCAAGAGTGCGTTGTTTTTCCACAGTGTCAGATTCGAAAGTTCGCGCTGGTGATCCCTTTTCTGCCGACTCATGCCTTCTGGCAGATGGGAAGAAGGCAGGGCAATAGCTCCTCAGCTTGGCCCGCCGGAGAGGAGCAAGTCTATGTATTTTTTGTTGTCGCTGCGCAATCTGGCGACGAGGCTGCGCCCAATGGCGGCAAGCAAATGAATCGCGGCTCCCGGGTGTAGACCGGCCAGCACTCCCAGGGTCGTGCGAGTAATGCAAAGGAGTTCGCAGTCTTCGGTTGCCGTCACCGTTGCCGAACGTGGCCCATCATCGACGAGGGCAACTTCGCCGAAGAAGTCTCCTCCGGTGAGCCTGGCGAGTTCGATTTCGCCATTGCCGCGCTTGATCGTGACGCGAACGCTTCCGCTGAGGATCACATACATACAGTGGCCGCTGTCCCCGGCGCTGATAATGCGTTCGCCAGCTGCGTACCGCTCGGTGGCACTTTGCTCGATGAGGCCGTGAAGTTCCTCCTCGCTCAGTTCGGCGAAAAGGGTGAACTTCGCGAGAAGCTTATCCTCATCCGGGATTTTGCGTCGTTGTTTTTCCATCGAGCATAGAAATGTGGAGTGCAGCCAGCCGTGCCAGCTCTTCGCTATGCGTCACAATAACAACCGTGGCAAATTTTTGTGAAGCAATCTTTAAAAGAGAGTCGGTGACCCGTTCGGCGCTGTTGCTATCGAGATTGCCGGTCGGTTCATCGGCAAGGAGGACCTTGGGTTGCCCCGCCACCGCGCGTGCGATAGCGGCGCGCTGCATCTCACCGCCGCTCAGTTGATGAGGATAATGGCCTTTTCGGGCGGTAAGCTCAACCAGCTCCAAGGCCGCGGCCACTCGCAAACGTCTACCGCGCTCACCCCGTAGGAGCAGAGGCAATTCCACGTTTTCCCCGACGGTCATCGCAGGCAGCAGGTTGAAAAACTGAAAGACGATGCCGAGATCGTGCCGGCGGTAGCGCGTCAATTCAGAGTCCTTGGCTCTGTGCAGCGGGATGTCATCGACCCAGATTTCTCCGGAGTCAGGCCTATCAAGTCCGCCCAGGAGATTTAGTAGCGTGCTCTTGCCGCATCCACTGGGGCCGGTCACCGCGGCGAACTCGCCCGAGGGGATCTCAAAACTCACGTCATCGAGCGCGCGAATGCCGGCTCTGGAATAGATTCGTGTGACGCTGTTTAGACGAATCATGCTAAGTTTGAAACTGGCGGCGTGCAGGCAAAGAATCAAGTGGAGTTCCAGATCCTGGGTGAAACGGAAGACTTTTTGGCCGTGGACAAGCCTGCAGGTCTGTTGACGCACCCAACCAAGCCGCACGGGCCGCGGACATTGTGGCATGAGCTCTGCGCCCTGCTCGGCTATGAGCTAGCAATCGGCGGACAAGTTTCGCTTGTAAACCGTCTTGACCGTGAGACCAGCGGAGTTCTGCTGGTGGCCAAGACGGCTGAAGCCGCCCGTGCTGCTGGCATTGCCATGCAGAACGGCAGGATTGAAAAGGAATATCTGGCCCTGGTTTTTGGCTGGCCAGACTGGAACCAGATGATCATCGACGCTGCCATTGCGCGGCTTGGAGAGGTTGCCCAGTCAGAGGTTTGGGTCGAGCGCGTTGTCAATCCGCGCGGAGCACGCGCGATCACCCGAGTGCAGGTAGATGAACGTTTGGAGTTGCCGGGTCACGGGCGCTTTTCCCTCCTGAAAGTGTGGCCCGAAACTGGGCGCACCCATCAGGTGCGGGTGCACCTCTCACACATCGGCTTTCCCATCTTGGGGGATAAGATCTACGCGAGAGGAAGTCGCCACTATCTCGATTTTATCGTGCATGGGTGGACAAAGGAGATGGAATCGGAAATTTGGCTGTCACGCCACGCCCTGCATTCCTCCAGTCTCCGCATCGACTTCGGCGGGCAAAAGTTGGAATGGAGTAGTCCGATGCCTCTCGATTTGGCGAGGGTCATTGCGCTGTCGGAAGCCTGCGCGGACACTGTTAGCGTTGAGCGCTCTGCCGTTCGATGACGATGGCTTCAGCGACTCGTTCTGCGATACGTTGACGGTAAGCGCTGTTCTGCACATAGCG
>DATLIT010000416.1:0-10171 GCA_035539295.1 Terrimicrobiaceae bacterium
GACGAATACGCGCTCCCTGAAACGGGGAACGTATTGGAGGATCTCGCGGAGGTCGGAGACGTTCACTTCGATGCGGAAAGCTGCCGGGATAGCAACTTACGCTGCGCCCTCAAGCCGAAAGTCGCCGTCGAGCTCTGCAGCGATGATTGATGTCAGCGTGGCCGGCGCTTCCAGCGCCGCCAGGATCCCGCAGTCCGGCACGGGGATGATTCTGGAGCGTGGGAGCTTTCGCGAGATCTCTTCTCCGGCGGTGAGAGGAAAGCCGGAGGCCCGCTCTGGCCAGAGGACGCTGACTGGATGCGGAACTCGCTCCAAGCGCGATTCGATGTCGAAGGCGAGCCGCCCGCGGAGAAATCCAAAGATAGCGTGTTCGGCGCCGACTTGTTGTGCGCAAGTCGTCAATGCGCGCACCATTTCCTCATTGAGGCGCGAGGGATCGCCCAAGGCAAACTTGGTGAGCCATCCTCGGATGAAAGCGGATCGCGAGAGATAGTTTCGATAGACGAAGCGATTCAGGCCGGGTAGTCCGACGAGTGCCACCATCCCGGAAGCCCCCCATTTTCCCGATTCTTTCAGACCCGTTGGCAGGAGAAGGATGAGCCTGCTGACGCGCTCGGGGTGGCGTGAGGCCAGGAGGAGGGCGATCCCAGCAGTGAGGCCGCTTGCGACAACGATCGGCGTCCGATCGCCGCAGGTGTTCCGCAGGAATTCGGCGAGGCTTTCTGCGTAGTCTGTGGCATCCATGGTTACTCCAGGCCTTTCAGATTCGCCAAAGCCGATCAAATCGGGAACGATGACTTCGCGGCCAAAGGTGAAGTGCGGGTAGACTTTCGACCATTCATACGAAGAGGCCCCGAGATAGACGCCGTGCAGAAAGACTATGGGATCTCCGCTCCCGGAAATGTGGTAAATCATCTCCCCGAAAATTGTCTCGGTCACTCGCGTTGCGAAGATGGCCGGAGATATGTCGTCCGGGATGCGTTCCCGCGGAGCGCGGCGAAAGCCATAGCGGGCCGCCAGGGCCAAAGCGCCAACCAGGCTGACGCCGATTCCAATTCCCAGCGCCGGTTTGGGTTTCCAGAGTTTCAACACGCCCTCCTGATAGCATGAAAAAGTTGGCTACAATAGAGCGCTCTTCAATTTCGTGACGGAATTTCGAAAGTGCTGCGCGTGGAGCAATCATGCTGGTCGCTCACTGGTGCAGAACTGTGATTGGGTTGCCTCTCGGCAGCCGTAGGTGTAAGTGCTTTGCCGCGCTGGGTCCATCTAGGCGCGCCCTGACGGGAACACCATCACTACGGGTGAGCGCTGGCCTTATACCAGTGCGACAAGTCGAGGACCTTCGACGACTTCCCCAATGATGCGGCCACGAGTCCTGCGTGCGACCTCCGCCTCGTGCTTCTTCGGCACGATCAGGACCATTCCGATGCCCATGTTGAAAACTTGATACATCTCCGCCGGGCTGACACCACCGCCACGCTGGATGATTTGGAAGATCGGCGGGACTCGCCAGGAACCACGGCGAACATTCGCCTGACAGTTCAGTGGCAGCACGCGCGGCAAATTGTCCACGAGCCCGCCACCGGTGATGTGGGCGGCGGCATGGACTATCCCCGGTCTAATGGACGCCATCGCCGGTTGATAGTTCTTGTGCACACGCAGTAACTCGTCCCCAAGAGTGAGGCGAAGTTCCGGTAACCGCGAAGTGGTCTTCAGGCACATACTTTCGAAAAGAACCCTTCGCGCGAGGGAGTAGCCGTTGGTGTGCAGTCCGTCCGAGAGGAGCCCGACCAAAGTGTCGCCCGGTCGCACGCGCGAGCCATCGAGCATTTTCGGGCGATCCACTACTCCGACGATCGTCCCGGCGATATCGTATTCGCCTTGTCGGTACATGCCTGGCATTTGGGCGGTCTCGCCGCCGATGAGGGCGCAATGAGCCGCCCTGCAGGCTTTGGCCAACCCGCTCAGGAGCTGCTGAAAAACGGCCGTCTCGAGCTTGCCCGCCGCGATGTAGTCGAGAAAAAACAACGGTCGCGCGCCGAGTACCGCGATATCGTTGATGCAATGGTTGACAAGGTCCTGCCCGATGGTGTCGTGACGGCCGACAGCAAGGGCAACTTTCAATTTTGTCCCAACACCATCAACACTGGAGACGAGAATCGGAGCCTTCATTCCTTTGAAATCGGCACGGAAGAGTCCCCCAAATCCGCCGATTTTGCCGAGGACCTCCGGCCCGTGAGTGGTGCGGACAATCGATTGAATCCCGCGTTTGAGGCTGTTACCAAAATCGACGTCCACACCGGCCTGAGCGTACGCCTTTACCGGGCTCACTTTCATAACAGGCGCGCCTGCTCTTTTTCGAGCAGTCGGATACGGCCGAGCCGTTTCTCCATGATGAACTTATCAAAGGCGGCATCGTAGGGAACCGGGTAATCGCCGCTGAAGCACGCCGTGCAATACGTTTTTGCCGGTTGACCTGTGGCCGCGATCATGCCTTTCAGGTCGAGGTAGCCGATCGAGTCAGCACCCAGATAATTTCGGATCTCGTCGAGCGTGCATTGATTGGCGAGCAGCTTATCCGGATCAGGAAAGTCGATCCCGTAGTAACAGGCAAACTTATGCGGCGGACAGCTAATGCGCATGTGGACCTCTTTGGCACCGGCTTCGCGCAGCGTAACTACTCGAGAGCGTGCCGTTGTGCCGCGCACGATCGAGTCATCCACCACCACCACCCGTTTGCCCCTCACCGCGTCCAGGATGAGATTCAATTTTACTCGCACATTGAAGTCGCGAATTCGTTGGGTCGGCTGGATGAAGGTGCGGCCGATATAGTGATTTCGAACGAATGCCGGAAAGTAAGGGATGGCGAGTTCCTCGGAATAGCCAAGAGCTGCATAGACGCCAGAGTCCGGCACGGGGATGACGAGATCTGCGTCGACAGGATGCTGGCGCGCGAGTTCGCGACCCATCTCTACTCTTGCCTTACTGACGTTGATGCCAGCGATCGTGCTGTCGGGGCGAGCGAAGTAGACGTACTCGAATATGCAAAATGCCTTCCGCGTGGAAGGGAACGGCCATTCCGAACGGATGCCCGAGTTGTCAATGATCACTACCTCGCCGGGCTCAACTTCACGGACGTATTCAGCTTGAATGAGGTCGAGTGCGCAGCTCTCCGAGGAAAGAACGTAAGCACCATCCTTGCGGCCGATGCAGAGCGGGCGAAAACCGTGAGGATCGCGAAAGCCGAGAATTTCGCGCTCGCCCATCAACACGATCGAGAAAGCCCCTTCGATACGACGCAGCGCGGAAAGAACACCTCCGGAACCGCGCGGTTGCGCGAGCAGGTGGAGGATAATCTCGCTGTCGACGGTGGTTTGAAATATCGAGCCCATGGCTTCCAACTCTTCGCGTAGCTGTGCCGCATTGACGAGGTTGCCATTGTGACCGACGGCGATCTGGCCGCGCCCGGTGTCCACCACGAAAGGTTGTGCGTTTTTGATTGTGCTTGAGCCCGTCGTCGAATAGCGCACATGGCCAATCGCGCGGGTCCCGGAGAGTCGCTCCAAGCTATCCGGCGAAAAGACCTGCGATACCAAGCCCATCCCTTTGTGCACCGTGAAGGGGCTCTCCGTGCCTTTCGCAGAAACGATGCCCGCACTCTCCTGGCCGCGGTGCTGCAAGGCAAAGAGACCGTAATAGGTGATGTTCGCAGCCTCCGGATGGCCGAAGATGGCGAAAACGCCGCACTCGTGAGTGGGTTTAAATTTCTGTCGCAAGAGCTTCGTCGGTAGAGAACAGCGAGAAAATGGAGAGTTCACGCCATCTTTCAAGGCTTGAATAGTTCCTTGTCCGCGTTCGGGCAGGGCCGGATGCAACGCCGCTCTCGATGTGGACTTCCTGCAGTTCTCCGGTCTTTCGCCGGCATGTCAACGCGTGCCGCAGCAAGAACACGGCTGGTGGCACCGCATCCATGTCAGTTCATCGTAAGGCAGGCGATCACGAGATGCTCGCCATCCGCTATCTTCCAGCCTTTCCGCTGACATCGAAACGACAAGTCGAGCAGCAGGGTGTCAGAAGCATCGAGAAACGTTCGCACTTTCAAGGACGCCGTCTTGCCTCGAAGAGAGGACGCACGAAGTCACGAGCAGCTTGCCGCGGCTTGGACAATCCGCAAAACTGCGCGCTCGCGTAGCGCATGATTTCTGCTGCATAACGCCAATATGCCCTCATACCGCCCGAATGCCGCAATTATTTTGCGAAATTGCCGTGGCGAGATTCTGCTGTGTGAGCGCAGCGATCTCGCCGGTTGTTGGCAGTTCCCGCAAGGAGGCGTGAAGAAGGGCGAATCATTGCTGGACGCACTGTATCGTGAGGTCGAGGAAGAGCTCGGTCTCAAGCCGAAAGATTACCGGGTGGTTTCCAGCAAAGGTCCGTATCGGTATCTTTTTTTAAATGGTCGGAAGAAGGACGGGTACGACGGGCAGGAACAGCACTATTTTCTCGCCGAACTCACCACTCCCGAGGCGGTCCTCCGCCTCGAAGGGTCGGACGAGTTTCGTGCAGCACGATGGCTGCCACCTTCTGCTTTCGATCTGGATTGGATCGGACCAATGAAGCGGGAAGTTTACAGGAGTGTGTTCCGCGATTTTTTCGGAATTGAGCCGCGGGATCTACAATCGAGGAAATTCTGTTGACTTGCGGCGCGAATAGAACATTCTCCCGCGGTTCCCATGTTCACTCTTACCGCCTTCGTCGTGTTGTGCGGCGCTCTCATCGGCGGCATTTGGTGGGTCTGCCGGAACGACTCGGATGCTCCGTAAGCAATCATCCACTCGGTGACCACGCTCAGCTGGCTGCGCTTCAAATGGGACTTGAGGGCGCTTCCGGCCGAGGAAAGCAATGTCCCCCCGCCTTTCATCTTGCGCGGGGCAGAGAAAGGCGAGCGTGACGCCGTGGAAACGGTCGTCTCGAATGCATTCGGTATGGATACCGGCTGGAGCGATATCCAAAGAATGTTTGTCACGGTTATTGTGAGAAATGTGCACGCAGGTTTCGCGTCGGATCCGCCGGATTGTATCGTTATCCAGCACGGCCATCGAATCATCGCCGCCTCGGTAGTGAACTCGCAAGACGGCGTCGAGAATCATCTCTCAACCGGTCCTTGTGTTCTTCACGAGTACCGCGGCCGTGGACTCGGGACGATTCTGTTCAGAACCTCGCTTGCCGCTTTGCGTGAGGCAGGGCTCTCGCGAGCCTACGGGATCAGCCGTGAAAAATCGGCCGCCGCCCGTTTCCTCTATCCAAGATTCGGCGGCGTGGGGAGCAGGTGGACGCCGGATTTTGAGGTTGCGCAACGAATAGCCGCGTGATGCTATTGGCCTGCGGGAGACAGACTCTGCGCAGGTATTTGCTGAGGGAGACGCGATGAACAGGTTGTTCAAGGAATACGAGATTGGCGACTTTTTTGACGAGATGTTTTCGGCGCCGGGAGTCGTGCGTTCTCATTATCAACGTCTCGCTCGCCGCTTCTCGGAGATGGCAGACGGCGAGTTTGATCGCAAGAGGTGCTTGGCCGAAAAGTCGTACCTAAACCAGGGGATCACCTTCACCATCTACAGTGGCGATGAAGGAACCGAGCGTATCTTTCCCTTCGATCTCATCCCACGGATTATCCCGGCGAATGAATGGGAGCACATCGAACGCGGCCTAATTCAGCGGCTCACGGCTCTCAACCTCTTTCTGCATGATGTCTATCACGGCCAGCGGATCGTCAAGGAGAGGATCATTCCCGAGGAGATCATCCGTAGCGCCAAGCACTTTCGGCCCGAGTTCATGGGCGTCGACGTTCCGAAGAACATCTACATCCATATTTGTGGAACGGACCTGATTCGCGATCGGAATGGCGTCTACACAGTTCTCGAAGACAACGGTCGATGCCCCTCGGGCGTGTCTTATGTTTTGGAGAACCGCCAGGCGATGAAGCGCGTCTTTCCAAAGCTCTTTGCCCGCTATCAAGTGCGTCCGGTCGACCGCTATGCTCAAGACTTGCTGAGCGTCTTGCGCCACGTGGCCCCCCACGAAGACCAGGAGGCCACGGTGGTGGTTCTTACTCCGGGCATCTACAATTCCGCTTATTTCGAACACTCGTTTCTCGCGCGCTCGATGGGGATCGAGATCGTTACCGGTAGTGACTTGGTCGTGAAGGATTCACGAGTTTTCATGAAGACCACCAAGGGACTTCGGCAGGTTGATGTTATCTACCGTCGAATCGACGATGATTTCATCGATCCGACTGTCTTTCGAAAGGATTCGGTTCTTGGCGTCCCTGGCATCATCGAGGCGTATCGCAAGGGAAACGTAAACCTGGCAAACGCGATTGGCACCGGCGTTGCGGACGACAAGGTGACCTACTATTACGTCCCCAGGATGATCAAATTTTACCTTGGGGAAGAGCCGATTCTTCCAAACGTCGAGACGTATCTCTCCTCGGACGAGAACGAGAGGAAGTTCATTCTGGAAAACTTGGACAAGCTAGTGGTGAAAGCGGCAAACGAAAGTGGCGGCTACGGAATGCTGATTGGCCCTCACGCCACCAAGGAGGAGATTGAGAAATTCCGGGCCGCGATTCTGGCCGATCCGCGAGGATACATTGCTCAGCCGGTGGTGCTCCTGTCGCGCTCTCCCTCCTATTGCGAGGGGACCGCAGAGGGTCGGCATATCGACCTGCGTCCATACATTCTTTGTGGTGAAAAGACGAGCATCATCCCCGGCGGCCTTACGCGGGTGGCCCTGCGCAAAGGCTCACTGGTTGTCAATTCCAGCCAGGGAGGGGGCAGCAAAGACACCTGGGTAATCGATGAGAACGGCGAGCCGGAGCTCGCATCATCATTGCAGTCACAGAGCCAATCGCAGTCGCAGGATCAGGCACGGACACCGGGCCAATCGCAGTCGCAGTCCCAAATCTGATAGGATGCTTGCGAGGGTTGCCGACTCCTGTTTTTGGCTGAGCCGCTACATTGAGCGCGCGGAAACCAATGCGCGAATTCTCGACGTGAATATGCAGCTGATGCTCGACTTCGAGGATCAAAACCCAAATATGCTCCACCAGCACTGGCAGCCGGTGCTTGCGACTCTCGAGGATCAGGAGCTCTTCAGCAAACACCACGAGAAGATCACGCCGGATTCGGTGATGGAATTTGTGACCTTCGAGAAAAAGAACCCGAACGCCATCTTCTCCAGTATCGCCGCCGCCCGAGAAAATGCCCGCACCGTTCGTGAACAAATTTCGAGCGAGATGTGGGAGCAACTCAATCGCACCTTTCTCTATCTGCGCGACGGGCTGGCACGGGCGGACTTCCAAGATAGTCCGATCGATTTTTATCGCGGTCTCGTCGACAAGCTGCATGCCTTTCAGGGAACCTCCGATGCGACGATGATCCACGGCGAAGGCTGGGATTTTCTGCAGTTGGGGAAATATGTCGAGCGGGCAGACTCGACCTCCCGCGTGCTCGACATCAAGTATCACATCCTGCTTCCCAGTGGAGAACAGGTCGGGGGGCATGTCGATATCACCCAGTGGATGGCAGTTTTGCGATCGTGCAGTGCGCTGGAAGCCTATCTGAAGACGAATGTGGGCGAGGTCTCGAGCTGGCAGGTGGCAGAGTTTTTGATTCTGCACGGAGAATTTCCGCGTTCGATCCGCTTTTGCGCCAACCAGCTCAACAACGCTCTGCATAGCATCTCCGGTTGTGAAGCAGGCTATTTCAGCAATGAAGCCGAGCGCCTTTGCGGGATGCTGCGCTCGAACCTGAACTACACGACGATTGGCGCCATCTTTCAGACCGGCTTGCATCAGTTCCTCGACCAGACGCAGGTCCATCTCAACGATATTGCCATGGCGATTACCGAGACGTACTGCAATTGGATGGACGAATGATCGCCTGAGCGCGATCGGCGCCCGCAAATGGTTCCTTCGGGGCGGTTCGATTGACAGTCGGTCCGGGCGCTCGCATTCTCTAAGTCCCGTGCATTCCTTTTCGTATCGTGACACGGTTCTCCACTGCGAGGACGTGAACCTTGAGAAGCTGGCCGACCGAATCGGGACGCCAGTGTACGTCTATTCGGCCCACACCATCCGGAACAACTTCCGCCAGCTCCAGACTGCGCTGCAACCCTTGGATCACCTGATCTGCTATGCGGTGAAGGCTTGCTCGAACCTCGCAGTCCTCAGCTTGCTCGCTCGCGAGGGTGCTGCTTTCGACATTGTCTCCGGCGGAGAGCTCTTTCGGGTCTTGAAAGCAGGCGGTCGCGCTGACGTCTGTACTTTCGCAGGCATTGGGAAAACCGAAGAAGAGATTGCCGACGCCCTGCGCGCGGGAATCCATTGTTTCAATGTGGAAAGCGAACCTGAGCTCGAGCGCATCAATGCGATCGCTCAGCAGCTTGACAAGAAGGCACCCATCGCTGTCCGCGTGAATCCGGACGTTGATGCCAAGACCCACAAGTACATTTCCACCGGAAAGAGCCAAAACAAATTTGGCATTGGGCTTGATCGCGCGGCAGAGGTTTATGCGCGCGCTGCCGAGCTGTCTCACTTGCAATTGCGCGGTCTGCAGACCCACATCGGCTCACAGATTCTCGATTTCCATCCCTTTGCCGAAGCCGCAGCCAAGCTCGTTCCTTTGGCAAGATCGTTGCGCGATCAATATGGGATCGACTTCTTTAGTATCGGCGGTGGCGTTGGCATCGTCTATGACCCGGCCCTTGCCAGTGGACAGGCGGAATGGTGGAAGTCAACTGATCATCCCAAGCGAATCACGCCGGAAAACTATGCCGCCGCGATCCTGCCGATCCTGAAACCACTCGGAATGCGAATCCTCTTTGAACCGGGCCGGTTTCTGGTCGGCAATGCAGGGGTCCTCCTTAGCACGGTGCAATATGTCAAGGAAACGCCCGTTAAGACTTTTACAATCGTAGACGCCGCGATGAACGACCTCATCCGGCCCGCCCTCTACGAAGGCTATCATGAAATTGTCCCTCTTCGTGAGCGCTCTGATGGCGAGCAACTGGTTACGGATGTGGTCGGACCGGTTTGTGAAAGCGGCGACTTTTTTGCGCAGGATCGCCAAGTTCCGCGCCTGGCCCAGGGAGATCGCATCGCCCTAATGAGCGCGGGCGCCTACGGGTTCGTCATGTCCTCCACCTACAACTCGCGTCCGCTCTTGCCCGAGATCTTAGTCGAAGGCGCGACGGCGCATGTTGTGCGCAGACGAGGGACCTATGCGGATCTTGTGGAAGCAGAGAGCGTGCCCTGACCCGGCCTGGAAATGACCCGGGGCCCTGCCCTCCTTGGAACTCGTCGGTTCGCAGCCCCATCAGCGCCTTGACGAAGCCAACCTGCAGCTTTCGCCACTCAGCTCGTTGCGGCGGTGGCGACCGCCGCCATACGCTTCTTGCGTCGGCGCTGAGCTTCGGCAACGAACTCGGCCTGCGCGTCAAAGGGCGGCTCGCTTCCATTGCGCAGCTTGTAGACACCGTCAGATTGCATGATCTTGGCTTTGACATTGTCGCGCCAGAACCACTCAAGGATTTCGTCGACGTGTTCCTTCATTCCGCTTGTGACGACCGGGAAAACCGTCTCAACCCGGCGGAAAAGGTTGCGCGGCATCCAATCGGCGCTGCCGAGATAAATTTTTGGATCGCCGCCATTTTCGAAGCGGAAAATGCGGCTGTGCTCCAGAAATCGTCCGACAATACTGCGCACTTCGATATTTTCGCTCACGGTCGGAATGCCGACCCTTAGGGCGCACATTCCGCGGACCATCAGCCGAACGTTAACGTCAGAGGCCGAAGCTCGGTAGAGTGCCTCGATCATCCCTTCCTCTACGAGGGCATTCACCTTAACGTAGACTCCGCTGGGCCGACCCGCCTTGGCATGGTCGATTTCGGTTTCAATCAACTGCTGCAAGGTGTCGTAAAGATTGAACGGAGCCACCAGCAATTCGTGCATCTCGGGAAACTTCGATACACCCGTCAAACAATTGAACGTCTCGGCGAGCTCCTCGGTGACGGCCTCGCGGCACGTGAGGAGCCCCAGGTCGGTGTAAATTTTGGCGGTTGAAGGATGATAGTTGCCCGTTCCGAGGTGGGCGTACCTGCGAATTCCATCGCC
>DATLIT010000417.1:0-9906 GCA_035539295.1 Terrimicrobiaceae bacterium
GTGGCGAACTCGGTTATGCCTTGTCACACGCCTTCGGCGCCGCCTTTGACAATCCTGACTTGATCGTCGCTACGGTCGTCGGTGACGGCGAAGCGGAGACCGGACCGCTCGCAACGGGGTGGCATGGAAACAAGTTCCTGAATCCCGAGCGCGACGGAGCCGTGTTGCCCATCCTCCATCTGAACGGCTATAAAATTGCCAATCCTTGTTTTCTTGCCCGCATTCCGCGCGAGGAGTTGCAGAAGCTCCTCGAGGGTTACGGCTACAAGCCATTCTTCGTCGAGGGTCACGAGCCCGAAAAGATGCATCGGCTGATGGCGGCGGCGCTCGACGACGCCGTCGAGGAAATTCAAACGATTTGGGCGCAGGCCCGCACCCATGGCTTCCAGGGGCGCCCCACTTGGCCAATGATTATCCTTCGCACTCCCAAAGGCTGGACCTGCCCGGCCCAGATCGATGGGAAAAAGTGCGAAAATTACTGGCGCGCGCATCAAGTGCCCATGGAGGACATGGAAAAGGCCAGCCACGTTAAAGTTCTCGAGAAATGGATGCAGAGTTACCGGCCGGATGAGTTGTTCGAACCTAACGGCAGGTTGAAGGCAGAACTCGCCGAGCTTGCTCCTACAGGGCACCGCCGCATGAGCGACAACCCTCATGCCAACGGAGGATTGTTGCTCCGCGACCTGAAAATCCCAGACTTTCGAAGTTACGAAGTCAAGGTTGACGCGCCCGGAACGGTGACATCCCAGGCTACGCGCGTCATGGGAGCTTTCCTGCGCGATATCATGCAGGCAAATCTCAGCGCCGCGAACTTCCGACTCTTCAGTCCGGACGAAAATAATTCTAACCGCTGGCAGGATGTCCTCGAAGTCACGAATCGATGTTACACAGCCGAAATCCTGCCGGACGACGATCATCTCGCTCCCGACGGACGCGTCATGGAGGTGCTCTCCGAACACCAATGCCAAGGCTGGCTCGAGGGGTACTTGCTAACGGGACGGCATGGATTTTTTAGTTGTTACGAGGCGTTCGTTCACATCGTGGACTCGATGTTCAATCAGCACGCGAAGTGGTTAAAGGTCTGCCGACACATTCCGTGGCGCCGACCGATCGCCTCGCTCAACTACTTGCTCAGCTCACACGTTTGGCGCCAGGATCACAACGGTTTCAGCCACCAGGACCCCGGCTTCATCGACCACGTGGTCAACAAAAAGGCTGAAATCATCCGCGTCTACCTGCCTCCGGACGCTAATTGCCTACTGAGCGTAACCGATCACTGCCTCCGCAGCCGCAACTATGTAAACGTGATCGTCGCTGGCAAGCAGCCGGCGCCTGTATGGCTAACGATGGAACAGGCAGTTCACCATTGCACGGCCGGCATCAGCATTTGGAAGTGGGCAAGCAACGATCAAGGGAGTGAACCCGATGTCGTCATGGCGTGCTGCGGCGACGTCCCGACGCTTGAAACATTGGCCGCCGTCGACCTCCTGCGACAGTACGCGCCAGAACTCAAGGTGCGAGTAGTCAATGTGGTTGACCTCATGAAAATTCAGCCCGCTGAGGAGCATCCGCACGGGCTGCCGGCAAACCAGTTCGACGCAATCTTCACCACGGACAGACCGATCATCTTTGCTTTTCACGGCTATCCCTGGCTGATTCACCGTCTCGCTTATCATCGGACCAACCATAAGAATTTGCATGTGCGTGGATATAAGGAAGAAGGGACCACCACTACGCCGTTTGATATGTGCGTCCGCAACCAGCTCGACCGCTTCAACCTGGTCAGTGATGTGATCAATCGCGTTCCCAAGTTGGGCGCGCGCGCAGCTTATGCACAACAGGCGATCCGCGAAAAGCTGCTCGATCACCGAAGCTACATTACCGAACACGGCGACGACATGCCTGAAATTCGGGAGTGGCAGTGGGGCAGCGCGGCCACGGGCAAGACGGCAATCGCGGATACTGCGGCGGACAATGTTTAGAGGCAATTTCGCCAGAGAGAGGCCCTGGAAACCGCAGAGGTGCTTTCTGGCGAATTGCGCCTCCTTGGAGGGACGCTTGGTGCACCGCCTCTCCAAATGTTTCCCAAGGCTTGCGATGAGATAGGTGATCACGCCATTCTTCGGCTCGATGGCCCAGCTTTTTGAGATCCTGAGCACACTCCCAAGGCGGGACTTCGCCGCTGGCGAGACAATCATCGCGGAGGATAGCACGACAGGAATGCTCTTCTTCTTAATCAAGGGCGAAGTCGAGGTTTCCAAAGGCGAGGTGCCACTGGCATCAACCTCGGAACCCGGCTCGGTCTTTGGTGAGATGTCGGCATTGCTGGGCACAAGCCATCGCGCCAGCGTGAGAGCTGTGGAGCCCTCTTCCTTTTACGTCGTTGAAGACGGACGGGGCTTCCTGCAAAACCATCCCGTCATCTCCATGCATGTCTCCGAACTCCTCGCGCGACGCCTCGATGCTTTAAACAAATATCTGGTCGATGTCCGGCAACAATTCGAGGGCCACGACCATCTCGGTATGATCGATGAGGTGCTTGAAGTGCTCATGCATCGACAGCGGAGGCCCCCGGTGCGCTAGTCTCTCCTGTTTCGATCACGAGGCGCTTTAGGCATGCGCCGTCGAGAGAAAACCATTCCGCAGTCATCGCCTCCAAATCGAAGACGATCGAGGTCGGACGCTGACCGATCTGACGGCCTGGATTGAACACCCAGGTGTTTTCGATTCGATCGATCCACGAACCCTCCGAATAGAAAGGTGCGTTGTGAATGTGGCCGGAAAGCACAAAGTCCGGACGGAAACGACGGATCCACTCGAGCAAATATCCGTCTCCGGCAAACTTTTTCCCTGTCCAGCTGACTGGCGAACGGTCGGGGGGCGCATGATGTATCCAGATCCACTTGCCGATGACCCGGGTTGCGGCCTGAGCGAGAAATTGTTCGAGCTCAGCACGCGAGACCGGCCCATCCCACCAAGGACACAAGGTTACCGTGGCATTCGGGAGCGAAATTTCGTCGCCGTCCACGAAGAGGCCATCCCCGCGAACGCGCAGCAGCCATTTGGCGAACCATTCGCCTGCGGCATTCCGCGCATCTGCGTCATGGTTTCCCGAGACGACAAGCAAGCGCGTCTGGCCTCGCAAACGCCTGAGATATCGCTCAATTACCGCAATCTGAACGTCGGGGTCCAAGGCACCCGCAACGTCCAGGAGATCTCCACCGATCGCCGCCACGTCGAAGGGTTGCGCGTTTGCCAGCAGCCAATCGAACTGCTTCAAACTATAGTGGAGATCGGCAACGTAGAGGATTTTCACGGCGCGTGATCCAAAGCACTGGACACGCACAGTCGTGCTGCACACCGGCAACCTCGCTCTCGCACCCATTGGCCAGGATGGCGCCAGATCCTATCGGCCGAGAGGCCGGTGGTGTAAAGCTTTCTCCGCTCACACAAAGCCCGAGGGAGTTTAGGTGGCGCCATTTTCTTGCCGGAGCAACCAGGCTCAAGATATCGTGGTTGCGAAGCCATTGCGTATACATGCGGTCCGAGTCGACCTCCGGTAACTGGCGCGACCTGCTGCGACTCAGACGGGTCGCCGAGCGCGTGCGGGCGATCTTTTTCCGGCCGCCGAGACCGGCACACCTGACGCTCGGGCAAACCGGCGAAAATCTGGCCGTCCGCCACCTGCAAAAGAACGGCTATAAAATCCTCTTCCGAAACTTTCGTGCGCCACATGGGGGCGAGGTCGACATTGTATGCCGCGATAAGCGGCAGAACGAACTCGTCTTCATTGAGGTTAAGACACGGACATCCGAGGACTTCGGGCGTCCGCTGGATGCGGTTGACAGGAAGAAGCGGCGCTTGATCCTTCGTGGCGCCATGACATGGCTTAGAATGCTCGACATGCCCGATATAATCTTTCGCTTCGACGTCGTGGAAGTGGTCATCTCAGCGACAACAGAGGTGCGCCATATCGAAAACGCCTTTCGCATGCCGGATAACTATTCCTATTGATCCGGAATCCGAAATTATCGCAAAACCGGCTGCCGGTGATCGACCCATCTGGCAGCATCACATTTCTAATGCGCATCCTTTCCGGCATCCAGCCTTCAGGCACTCTGCACCTTGGTAACTATTTCGGCATGATGAAGCCCTCTATCGAGCTTCAACATCGCGGCGAGGCATTCTATTTCATTGCCGATCTCCACGCGCTCACAACGGTTCGTGATGCCGGCGAGCTCAGTGAGAACATACGCAATGTCGCCATCGACTTTCTTGCCTGCGGCCTCGATCCGCGCCGCGCTTGCTTCTTTCGCCAATCCCAGGTGCCCGCAGTCACCGAGTTGGCGTGGATCCTCAGCACCTTGACACCGATGGGATTGCTCGAACGGAGCCATTCTTACAAGGACAAGGTGCAGCGAGGGATCACGGCGTCGCACGGCCTTTTCGCTTACCCCGTGCTCATGGCAGCGGATATTCTCATTTACGACAGCGATGTGGTGCCCGTCGGCAAGGACCAAAAGCAACATATCGAGGTCACACGCGACCTCGTTCTCAAGTTCAATGAAACATTCGGCCCGACCCTGAAGCTGCCGGAGCCGAGCATTCGCGACGAGACGGCGGTGGTTCCTGGACTCGACGGCGAGAAGATGAGCAAGAGCTACGGCAACACCATCGGTATCTTTGAAAAGGAGGCCTCGCTCCGAAAGAAGCTGATGAGTCTCAAGACGGATTCGACGCCCGTCGAACAGCCTAAACCTCTCGAGCAGTCGACGATTCTGGCTCTTTACAAGCTGGTCGCGAGTCCGGCCGATTATGCTCTGATGGAGGATCAATTTCGCGTCGGAGGCGTTGGCTATGGTGAGTTCAAGAAAACACTCTTCGCCGCATTGTGGGAGTATTTTGCACCGATGCGACAACGCCGAGGGGAGATCCTCGCCGATCCAGGCTATGTCGAACTGGTGCTACGGGAAGGCCGATTGCGAGCGAATCAGGTCGCCGAAGAAGTCATGTCAAGGGTCCGTTTGGCAACCGGACTTTAGACCCTGAAAAGGAACCGCAACCCGATCACGCGGCGAGGCAAAAGGGCGTTCGCTCGGATGGCATCAAGGTTTTCGCAGCCTCATCGCGAGGCAACGCAACTTCTTATTTTTGCTGTTCTCCGACGGGAGTAGTCGCTGGCGCTTGAGCCGAGGTTAGCTTGTCAAGAATCGGGGCAATGCTGGGATCAGCCTTCGTCATCGCTTTGCTGACAGCTTCTCGATAGGATTCGGACGCTGTCCTGCGCTCAGCCGTGGTCACTGCATCCCATTTCTTTTTCTCGGCAGCGTCGACGGCGGGATCGCGTTCCACCTGCGCCATGAGGCCCAATAACTTGTGGCGTTCTTCTTCGCTTAGAGCGCTCAATCCCGCTTCAGACCAAGCCCGACGAGCTCTAAATTGCATCGAGAACTTTCGCACCAGCTCATCCAAGCCAGGATCTATTTCCAGCATCTTCGTGCGCATTGCCTTGAAAAAATCTCGGTTGGCGCGCTGGGCGTTCTTACGTAGTTGCTGCAGCTTGGGATCCGCCAGCGCCTTCTCGCGTGCAGCGAGAAATCGCTGGCGCGTCTCCTCCGGGACTCGCTCCAGAAATCTCATCATCGCCTGCTCCCCTCGTCCCCCCTCACCGGAGGACTCGGCGGGAGTCGTCTGCGGAGGAGCGATGGCATTGGTAGTCTGTGCATTTGCCGGGCGCCCCGAGCAAGCCACCACCAGGATCCCGGCGGCGAATAGTTGATATCTCATACGCGTGAAAATTTAACGCTTCGGCTGATCAAAAGTTACGCCGATCATCCGCTGTTTCACATGGACAATAAAGGAATGCGCTTTCGAACGACCACTGCACGGCTTGTAAATTCAGACCCCGCGTTTTTGCAGTTGGTGAATTGTTCCCTGCGGCTTCGCAGCTGATGTGTGAGTGGCGGGTAGCCGAATAATAAAGGCCGCCCCCTGCCCAGGCACACTCTCGACGCCTATCGACCCTCCGTGCGCCAGGATGATATGCTTGACGATCGCCAATCCCAAGCCAGTCCCACCCCCGCGCCCGCGTGAGCGGTCCTTGTGAACGCGATAGAATCGCTCAAAGATGTGCACCTGATCAACATACGGGATGCCGGGTCCACTATCCGAAAAAATGATTTCAACATCGGGGCCGACTCGTCGGGTCCTGACACAAATAGCGATCTCATCCGAGGTTGCGTGACGCAGAGAGTTTTCCAAGAGATTTTCAAAGACCTGCTCGATGCGATCCGCATCGACATCGGCAAATGTTGCATCCGGAGCCCAGTCACTGGTGATCCGAGCTTGACGCTCGAAAATCGCCGGCGTAATGCGCTCAACAACCCGATCAAGAAGCAGCGGCAGATCGACGTTGGCGAAGGTCAGCTGCACCGAGCGATGCTCCAGGTGAGAAAGGGTCAAGAGGTCCTCGATCAGCAAGCTGAGACGTTGGCCATTTTTCGCCATCGCTTTTAACCAGACCTCGGTCGTGTCGCGATCATCCAGCGCTCCGTCCAGCAGCATCTCGACATAGCCATTGATGATCGCCAGAGGTGTGCGGAATTCATGCGACACATTGGCGACAAATTCCCGGCGAACCTCCTCCAGATCTTTTACCCTGGTGACGTCGTGAAAAACGATGACTGCGCCGAGCGGCCGAGCTTTTCGTCCCGGATTTAGGCCATTCACGTAGACTTCAGTGTGCTTGGTCCCGTACCCCTCGCGAGTAGCAACCCCCAGGGGAAGCTCGATAGTGCGTGCAACTCCATCAAACAGAGTCTTCTCAATGGCTTGCTGGAGTTCGGGATTGAAGAAGACCTCGATGATTGTGCGGTTGACGGGAGATTGCTTCAGGCCGAGCATCCGCTCGAGTGATTCGTTGGCCAAACGGATTCGCTGCGCGCGGTCGGTAATCACCACTCCCTCGACCATGCTCGAGAGAATTGCTTTCAAACTGAAACCCTCCGCGGCAATCTGCTGATCGAGCTGTTGGAGCAACTCGGAGATCCGGCGCACATCGGCATATGTCTCCTGAAGCAAGCCCTGGTGGGAACTCAGCAACACCGGTCGAAAATCACCCCGCGCCAGGCGCCGCAGGACCGCACGAAGCTCATTGAAGGGAGTGACGATACGGAGATAGGTCAAAACTCCCGCGACCACCAAAGCTCCCAGGAGAATTTCTGTCCAAGGAGTCAAGAGTCAATCACCGCATTAAAGCGGTAGCCCTCCCCTCGCACCGTCTCCAGCTTCGCTGAGTGCTTGCCAAGTTTTTCTCTCAACCGGCGAATATGCGTGTCCACTGTCCGTGTATCGATCGGATTCTGGTAGCCCCAGACATCGTAGAGAAGGGTTTCCCGCGACTGGGTGCGTCCCCGACGTTCGATCAACACGGCGAGGAGTTTAAACTCGGTGCCGGTCAGATCGAGACGCTGCCCCTCCAGCCGAATATCGAATTTGTTCTTGTCCAAATGGAAGCTCCCAACCTCGAGAACATCGCTCCGCACTCGGGACCGCGATCTGCGCAGAAGCGCCTGGATTCGCAAGACAAGCTCGCGCGGACTGAACGGCTTCGTAACGTAATCGTCAGCGCCGACCTCCAAGCCGTGAATTCGTTCGTTCGGTTCTCCTCTTGCGGTCAGCATGAGAATCGGAAGCAGCTCAGTTTCAGGATCCTTCTTGAGGGCCTTGCACACGGAATGTCCATCCATCCCCGGCAACATCAGGTCGAGCACCAACACCTCGGGTCGATTCTCGCGGGCCATTTCCAGGCCGGTAAGTCCATCGTAAGCAACAAGGACAGAAAATCCGGCCTTATTCAGGTTGTACCTCAGCAAGTCAACGACATCGCCTTCGTCGTCGACGAGGAGCACCGTATCGCGCATAACGCTCCGGCTCATAGCCGAAGGAGCTGAAGCTTGGCAAGTGGAGAAGATTTCCTGAGGCCGACATCGCTTGATAGAAAAAGATTCGGGCCACTCGCGTACGATGCTCAGAACAAAGGAAACTGAACCGCGGTGGCCCGAATATGCTGCCTTAACCGATAGTTTAGACGCTGCGGAATGTTCGATGTTCAAAGAAAAATTTAAAACGATTCGCCGATTTCACGTGAGGTTGCGTAAGGCATTCATAATGAGTGGCAAGGTGCCAGGCAGACAAAACAAAAAAATTCGCTGGATTCCTTTTTGGATTTCAGCGATTCGGGAGCGAAGCTTTCTCGCGCTATGGCAACGCTGCAAGCCGTTCAGGCCGACATTACCACACTGCAGGTAGATGCGATCGTCAACGCAGCGAACTCCTCTCTGCTCGGCGGCGGGGGGGTTGATGGCGCCATTCATCGAGGGGCTGGACCCGGCCTGTTAGAGGAATGTCGCACCCTGGGCGGTTGCGGGCCCGGGGACGCCAAACTCACGAAGGGGTACAATCTGCCGGCACGTTGCGTTATTCATACGGTCGGGCCGGTATGGCACAGCGGTCACAAAGGCGAAGCCGAAGTTCTGGCGTCCTGCTATCGACGGGTGCTCGAGATCGCACGGGAGAACAACCTACGCACCGTGGCGTTCCCATCGATCAGCACCGGCGTCTACGGATATCCCTTCGAACAAGCGGCGGCGATCGCTGTGGCCACCGTCAACGAGGTCATCGACGCGGAACCCTCGTCTTTCGACAAAATCGTGTTTTGTTGTTTCTCCGCTCGCGACCTAGAAATCTATAACAAATTGCTGAAAGGCTAACGGCTGGGTCGGTCGTCCTTTTTCTGGTCGGGTAGCGGCGTCGGGTAGCGCAAAGGTTGAAATGGTTGCTCTTCGGTATAGTTAGAATCCCAGTAAATCTCAGAAGTCCTTTTCCATCTCAGTCCCTCCTCTGGCATCAGCGAATCCTCCCTCAAGCGTTGGCGCACCTCTTCGCGAATTTGCTGACTGGTCGCTTCGGGTGGAGAGTCGAGTTGGAGACGTCGGGTAACCACTGTATTCTGGTCGATCACCTGGTAGTTGACGAAGACGTAAGCACCCTCCGGAATATCACCGGATGTCACTGAGCATTTGAGCGAAAGAAAGCGACTGTAAGACACGCGCGAGATCCAGGCTTCAAAATCCCAGACGCCCCGCGGCGCTTTTTTGCGCCCGCCGGAGCGAAAACTAACGTAGTAGCGATCGCCGGTAATCGGAACAACCCGTGCCCGATAGGTTCTGCCCTTCAAGTCAGTGCTCTCCCAGACACCCAGTAACCAGCTGTTGATATCTTTGGACGGTCCAGTGGTCAGCGGATGCTCAAAGAAACACCCTGTCAGCAACGTACAGAGAAGCAGCCACGCAAGCAGTCGTATGCTCATAATTCTCTTGCGCCCTGCTATATCCGCGTCCCCGAGGCGATAACACCATTCTTCGGAATAACGACGATCCCGTCGCGAATATAGAAGCCTTCGCCGTTCATTTCCTTATCCTTGCCCTCTGGGGAGATAACCACGTTGTCTCCGATGCGTGCGTTCTTGTCGATGATGGCTTTGCGGATGTCGCAGCCGCGACCAATTCCAATACCGGGAGCGTCGCCCCCGCTTCGTCCCGGGTCCGTTTCGTAGTAGTCCGCTCCCATCAAAATAACATCTTTGACCACCGAATCGGACCCAATTACGGAGCGGATGCCAATGATGCTGTGCTCGACGCTCGCTTTATCGATGATGCAACCGTCGCAGACGAGGGAGCGATCAAAGCTGGTTGAACGCACTATGCTGGCGGGCAAGAAGCGCGGGTGCGTGTAAACTGGAGCTCCCGGCTCGTTGAAACTGAACTTCGGATTTGGGTCCGTAAGATTTAGGTTGGCTTCGAAGAAGGCGGCAATCGTTCCAATATCCTCCCAATAGCCTTGGAA
>DATLIT010000418.1:0-4023 GCA_035539295.1 Terrimicrobiaceae bacterium
GGCACCTCGATGTCGGCTCATCACATCCTGGGGCTGGAGAAGGTCCCAAGGGTCCGGCTGTTCGCCGGTTAAAGTGGTACGCGAGCTGGGTTCAGAACGTCGCGAGACAGTTCGGTCCTTATCCACTGTGGGCGCAGGAGAGTTGAGGGGTTCATTCCTTAGTACGAGAGGACCGGGAATGACGAACCTCTGGTGTTCCGGTTGTTCCGTCAGGAGCAGCGCCGGGCAGCTATGTTCGGAAAGGATAAGCGCTGAAAGCATCTAAGCGCCAAGCCTATCCCAAGATGAGCTCTCCCCGAAGAACCGTGGAAGACCACCACGTTGATAGGGTCCGGGTATAAGCGCAGCAATGTGTTTAGCTTAGGACTACTAATGTTCGTTCGGCTTTTTTCATTCTTCGATCAGCTTCATGCAGATTCAGATCGTTGGAATTGCGGGTTTGCCCCAGTATGCGGTTGTCAGAGAACGAAGACGTTCTCTTGAAATTTTGGCAGGAGCGAAGATGCCAGGCACTAGGAATCGCGTCGCGATTCTTATCGTCTGGTGATTCTTGCGTGGTGGAACCACCCGTTCCCATCCCGAACACGGAAGTGAAACGCCACAGCGCCGATGGTAGTGCTTGTCTAGCTTGCGCGAGAGTAGGTCATTGCCAGAATTAATGCCCAGCCTCATCGAAAGATGGGAGCTGGGCATCTTTTTTTGACTGTCTGTCGCCACGGTGTCCTAACCGTCACGCCGCTTGTCGGCGGCGGAGACGCGGCCGCTACACTTTCGGTCTGCCTTAGGCGCGGTTCATCGCCTCCGTCTCGAGGACTTCGCGCCGGATGCTCTTGCCGCGGAGCCTCGACCACCAGAGCACGATGGGCGCTGCGATGAAGATCGACGAGTAGGTTCCAACCAGGATGCCGACGAGGATGGCGAACGAAAAGTCGCGCAGGACAGCGCCTCCGAAGAAATAGAGCGCCCCGATGGAAAGAAGTGTCGTCCCTCCGGTGAGAATCGTCCGTCCGAGCGTCTCGTTGATAGAGGTGTTCATCAGCGACTGGATGGAGCCGCGTTCCCGATGCTTGAGACCTTCGCGGATCCGGTCAAAGACGACGATCGTGTCGTTGATCGAATAGCCAGCGATGGTGAGGATGGCGCCGACCATGACGAGCGAAAGCTCTCCCCCGATCAAGGAAAACACTCCCATGGTAATGAGCACGTCGTGAAGAAGGGCAACAAGCGCGCCGAGGGCAAACGAAAATTCAAACCTGAAGGTCACGTAGATGAGAATGCCAACCATGCCCAAGGCAAGGGCCAACGCGGCTCTCTTGGCAAACTCCAAGCCAATTTGCGGCCCGACGTTTTCCTGCGCCACCGCTGTCACGTCTCGATCGCGATACGTTTCCTGCAACTTTGAAAGGATCTTGGCAGAAGTGCCCTGCGGGCTGCGAATCGAAAGTCGGTCTTGCATGCCTTCGCGCTCGAATTGGATGACGACATCTCCCAGACCAATGCCTTCGAGCGCTTCGCGCGCTTCGGCGATGGTTAGAGGCTGTTTGGAATCGACCACCAGTAGATCCCCACCACGAAAGTCGATGCCGAAATTTCTCTCGCCCCGGAGCGCGAAAATGGCGATGGATCCGCCAATCAATGCCAGGGAAATGAGGGCGGCAAGACGCCGCTTCCCGAGGAAGTCAAACTTCCTCTTTGGGATGAGATCCAGCATGGTGAGCTTCTTTAAGCCGAAGCGCTCGATGAGCCAGCGGAACACCGTGCGGGTCACCAGCAGAGCGGAGAACATCGAGGCGATGATGCCGAGTGTCAGAGTGACGGCAAAACCTTTCACCGACCCGGTCGCCTGCCAGAAAAGGATCACCGCCGTGATCAGGGTCGTAACGTTGGCGTCGAAGATGGCGCTGAAGGCCTTATCGTAGGCAGCCTCGAGAGCAGCCTTGAGCGACTTGCCGGCCGATGTCTCTTCTCGGAGCCGCTCGTAGATGAGAACATTGGCGTCGACCGCCATACCCATCGTGAGGATGACTCCGGCAATACCGGGAAGTGTCAGCACGAAATTGAACATCGCCATCGCTCCGAAGAGGATGACCATGTTCACCAGCAGGCCCACAAATGCCACCAGGCCGGCGAAGCGGTAATACACAATTACGAAGCCGAAGACGAGCATGAGACCGGTGAGACCAGCGAGGACGCCGCTTCGGATCGAATCTGTTCCCAAGGTCGGAGAGACGCTGCGGGTTTCTTCAACCTCCACGGGCACGCGAAGCGGGTTCTCCAGGGCGCTGGCAAGGTCCCTGGCTTCCTTCTCGGTGAACCGGCCCGTAATTACCGCGCTGCCGCCATAAATTGGCTCATTCACGTGCGGAGCGCTTTGAACTTCTCCGTCGAGTAGAATGGCAAGCTGTCCACGGGTGGGCGCGAGTGATTGCGTCAGGTCGCCGAAGATTTTTGCTCCGTCCGCATCGAGAGAGAGTGACACGCCATAACCCTGCTGGTCAAAGTAAGCGTAGGCGCGCTTGACGTGCTCGCCGGAGAGCTCTGGTCGCCGCTTGACGAGCAGCTTGAACTCCTGCTCCTTTCCTTCGACGCGGTCTTTGTAAACCTTTATCACATACCCCGGAGGCATGATTTCCTCGCCAGCTTCAATGCGTGCGATCCGGTCCCCGCCACCGGCAACCGTCGCCAGTTCGAGCTTGGCCACGCGCTGCAATTCGGCCTTGGTCGTTTCAATCTGCCTGGTATCCAGCCCGGGGATTTGCACCAGGATTCGTTCGCGCCCCTGTGGGGTGATTACAGGTTCGCTCACCCCATAGGCGTCGACACGCTTTCTGATTACCTCGACCGCTTGATCCAGCAGGTCGGTCGTAATAGCCTGATCCTCCTGCGGGGCGAGTCTGATCAAAAATGATGTTCCGCCCCGAAGATCGAGACCCAACTTGATTTTTTTGGACGGAGGCATCGCTTCTTCCAGGCAGAAGGCGACTAGCAGAACCGAGAGAACCAAACCTAGCCAACGCTTGCGGACTGGCAGGTCGGAGGCGAAATACCACCCGAACAAGACCAGGAGCAAAAGCCCAACGAAAAACGTCAGCGCCGGGGACATGGCAAGGGAAAGGCGATGCTCAGTAAGTAGGCAAAACTCGGACGTGAACTGGCCTGCGTATCTAGCACGTGAACGAGTGTCTCCTACTTGACTTCTTCTGCAACTTCGCTGCTCTTCTCCACCGCCGAGACCGAAGAACGGTCAAACTCGATTTTGACGTTGTCGGCAACCTTCACGAGAAGGGTCTTTTCTTTTACATTGGCAACGATGCCATGGATGCCCGAACTCGTGACGATCTTGTCTCCCGTCTTGATCGATGCCACCAGCTTGGTGTGGTCTTTTTGACGTTTCTGCTGAGGGCGGATAAGCAGAAAATAGAAGATCACAAAGACAAAGATCAGCGGCATCATCGACACCAGAAAAGAGGGCTGCTGTGGCGTCTCTGGGCCGGGGGTCGCTGCTTGTGCGAGAAGGAGGAAGTCGATGAGATTCATGAGAACCGCGCAGAATACGGAGCCCGCGGCGCCAACGCAAACGAGAAGTGACGCTTACGACGGCGCCGTCCCTGTCAGACGCCACTCTGCGGGCGGGTAAAAAAGGATGCTGCCCCAGCAATTTACGGCCCAGGATTGTGCGAAAATCGACAACCTGTTCGTGCCGTCCGACCGACTACACGTCATTCGGTCTTGCGACCATGATGCCGGCGTTTGTGCGGTAGCGGTTAATGTAGCTGCTCAGGCGTGAATCAATAATGACTTTGCCTGCATTCTTGGAAGCGTGCATAAACCGCAAGACACCGTTCGAATCGCGGTAGGCAAGGCCGACGTGCGACGTGTATCCCCTTGGCCAGGTACTTACGATGCAGACGATATCGCCATTGCGTAGATATTTTTCCGCAGCGGCGACCCTCGATTTTGGAACATACCAGATTCCGCGCCTGGAGAGCTGGTCTTCGATGCGGGAGATTTCCGGAACCAACG
>DATLIT010000419.1:0-4749 GCA_035539295.1 Terrimicrobiaceae bacterium
CCATACCGGTGAGGCATAGCTCAGCGGGTTGCGCCGGATAGTCAAATCATGCGTGTCTGCCTCGGGAGCAATGCTTCAATGGCCATAGCGCTGTCGGGATCATCCCGCTGTACGAAATGGCCGCTCTTCTCCAGATAGACCCTACGGCGATTATCAGAAAGATGTGAGCGCTCGGCCTGTAGCTTGTCCCACAGGAGCTGAAGTCTCTGCCTGGCTGACGCGTCCGGGATAAAGGGCATCTTCAGGGCCGACGCGGCGGAGATGTTAAAGAGCGGCAGATTGCCTAGAGAGGTCACGGCCTGATCCTGCGCAAATGAACGCTTGAAGACAATGTGCTCAACGGTTGAATTTGGATCCCTCCACCCTCCAGTCCAGAAGGTGCGCATCTCTACAAGGGCTGGGGCGTCGGAGGGGGAGGCCTTTGGAAATGCAGGACCCAGCTCTCAAACTGACGACGATGCATCGATTCCACCAGGACGAGCCCGTATTCGTTGGCGCTCTTCGCGCTCGCAAAGAGGCGCAACAGGAGACCGCCAAAAGAGTGCCCAACGAGGAGGTAGGGCCCTTTTGTCTGTGTGGCCTCGAGCAGCGCATTCAACTCATCAACCATGGTCATGGCATCGCGGTTGACTTGTCTTGGGTCGCTTTCCCCTCGACCCGCCCTGTCATATCGAAACACAGTTGTTGATCGCGCGATGGTGGATCCGACTGGGCCCACTCGCTGCTCTCGGCCCCGAGGCCTGTCTCGAGCACAACAGTCGGAAATCCTGTGCCCATGACTTCGTAGGCGAACTGGGAACCTTTGATGGAAATCTTTTTCATGTAGAAGCGGCCACATCATTACTGCATCTGTCGCCGCACACCAGGTCGGACCCACGTTCACGGTCTACTCAGCAGGGCGCAGTCTCGCCGATTCAATTTCGAGCCGACCTCTGGAAACACCCTACCAAACTCGCCCTCCGGGAGAACCGGTTGACGAAACCTCTGTGCGCCCCCGGCATGAGTCACTCGGTCGTCAGAAGGTGAGGAAATGCCGTGCCGCATCTTCGAGGGCCGTACGGCCTACGCGAGTGTAATGCTGGCTCATCTCTTCGTTGTCGTGACCGAGGAGTTCCATGACAACCGCCTGCGGAATTCCCGCTTCCTTAAGAAGAGTAACGGCGGTATGCCTCAAGGAGTGGAACGAAACGTCGCCGTTCCTGCGGCGTCGCCCTTGTTGCTTGTCACTGGTCTTGCGACCATGAGTTTCGATGCGTTGGCGCGTTTGGCCCTCTAGCTGGCGGCGTCGGGGATCAGGGTTAGGTCTGCGACTCAGCAGCTTTGCTGAAGCATTTGGCTATCCAGAAGAATGCGCTCCTTTCGATATTTGATCTTGAGCCTTCGAGCTGGTGCAACTTTGCTCCCCTGATGCCCCTACGAGCGGTCTTGTTCGATCTTGACGATACAGTGATTGTTGACGAAGCGGTCTCGCGTGAAGCGTTTGAAGCCGTGGCGCGCTACGCTCGCGGCAAGCATGGAGCAGAGGAAGCTCGCTTCGCTTGCGATGCGGCCGAGCAGGCCAGAGTTCTTTGGGCCGCTGGACCATGCTATGCCTTTTGTCGTTACCTGGGGATCAGCGCCTTTGAGTGCCTCTGGGGAAGGTTCGAAGGAGACGGAGAATTCACCGACCTCCGAAAGTGGGCCTTTGCTTTTCGCGAACAGGTGTTCGATCACGCGTTGCGTCAGCAAATGATTGAAAGCGTCGAAGGGTCGCGGGACCTTGCCGTGGCTTTTGGTCGCGAGCGCCGGTTGTTGCAGCGTCTCATGCCGGATGCCCGCGAAGTTCTGACCCGACTCTCCGCGCGTTACGCGCTGGGACTGTTAACCAACGGCGCGCCCGATCTTCAGCGGGAGAAGATTGTCGCGAGTGGAACGGAGAGCCTTTTTAAACAGATTGTGATCTCGGGTATTTATGGCATGGGAAAGCCCCACCGGGAGATCTTTCTTCATCTAACGGATCGCTTGGGGGTTTCTCCGAGCGAAGCTGTGATGGTCGGGAACAGCCTCGAACGCGACATTCTCGGCGCTCGCAACTCCGGCATCACCTCCGTCTTGATGAAGGTCCCTGGATCGGAAGAGCATTCTCCGGTCGAACCAAACTTTACGATAACGGGGTTGGCCGAGTTGCCGTCACTCCTCGGACGCATCAACGCTTGATTCCGGAGAGATTGCGGGCAGCGCAGCAGCCTGCTTCCGGCTTACGGCACTATAAGAAATCGTTATTAGCGGATCTCGGAACTGTAGGGGCGCTTATGTCACGCCCCGCGATATCCACAGGCGCTTGGTCCCAGCGCCCTCACGAATTTCGCGAAAGCATCCTCGGGGCAAACACGCCGTCGGTGATGGCGGCGAGGGCGAGCAGCCGACCGGTCGATCCCTTTTCGCGTCGATAGGAGTAATAGAGATCCGGATGGCAGGCGGTGCAGGTATCGCTATCAAAGATGGCGCGCACTCCGGCCTCGCGAGCCTGGCGCACGATTTGCGCCGCAAAATCGATCTCATAATGTGGCGGGCGAATGCACGGAGAGATCTGCATAACCAGATTCCCTGGATCGGTGCCAAATTGCTCCCGCATGGCCGCAATCGCGTGTCTGACCACGCCAAGTTGCGCCCCTTTTTTCCCCGCGTGGATGAGGCCAATCGAGCGCGTTTTCTCGTCGGCCAGATAAACAGCCGCACAATCGGCGACATAGATGGCTAGACAGAGGTGCGGACGTGAGGTAATGAGTCCGTCCGCGCCGCGCGCAGGAGTGAGTGAGGGTACATCTACCCGAGCGACGTGGCTTCCATGGACCTGCGCGGCGAGGACGAACGGCATTCCGGAAAATCCGAGGCCGTCTGCTGTCTGCCTGTGTGCTAACCAGAGCCGGGCAAGCGCCGTTTCGCGGTCGGTAACAACATCGATACCGGGACACCGTTGGATAAACGCCGTCCGGACAAAAGCCAGCGCGTCAAGCGCGGGAAAGAACTCCGCTGGGCAGCGGGCTGCAAGTCCTGGCTGGCCAGCTGGCTGCACCTCCTGAGATTGTGGCGGGTCGTTGCAAGATTTCAGTTACTTGCCGGTCCGCGTGGACGTCCTCTTTTTCTTTTGCTTCGAGGTCGAAGGCGCGGACTCCAGAATTGGCTCAATCGGATCTTCCTTTCGGAAGGCGCGCGGGAGCTTGGATTGTGGGCTTTCCGGGCGAGTGACCTTTTGAAAGCGATTTCGCTCGGAGCGATGGAGCGCCTGTGGATTGAGGGGACGGACGATCGGGTCGTCAAACGTTTCGACATATTGTGTGTCGAGCGAGAGAGCGAGGTCGTAGCTGGCCATGGCGGCAATGTAGTCAAAGCGCGCCTGGAGAACGTTGGTCTGTGCCTGGAGGAGTTGCACCTGCGCATTCAAGACGTCGAGCTGCGTGCCGGCGCCAGCATCCAAACGCTCTCTGGAAAGGCGCAGCGCCTCGGTCGCCTGCACCACGCTCGCGGTTTGGCTATCGAGCGTCTCCTGCGCTTGCTGGAGATTGGAAATCGCCTGCTGCACATCGAGGACAATTTGGCGCACGCCGTTATCGTAGTTGTTCTTGGCCTGCATGAGCTGGGCCTTGGCTTGCGTCACGTTTCCGTACGTCAGTCCGCCGTCCCAGATGTTCCAGGTCCCAGTCGCGCCGAAGAACCAACCTCCAACGTTGCTGGAAACATTTTGCGAAGCCAAATCGTTGACGAACTCGTAACCAGCATTGGCATTGATGGTAGGAAACCATCCAGCGATCTGGACGTTCACATTTGCGGCGTTGGAAAGGACCGCTTGCCGTTGAGCTTTCAGAGAAGGATTACGGGCAATCGCAACTCGAATCGACTCGTCAGTGTCAATCCTGCGAGGGGAATAGCCGAGGGTTCCGACAACGTTAAATGGAACCTCGCTTGGGTGGCCTCTCGGATAATCCATTCCCAAAAGACGAACCAGCTGGTAGGTGGAAACGCGATAGGCGTTCTGCGCCTGAATGAGCGGCGGGAGAGCGTTGGCCAACTGCACTTCCGCCTGGAGGACGTTGAAGCGCGGCACGGTGCCCGCTTCGTAACGGTTTTGCTGGTCTTTGACCTGCTGCTGCAGCAACGCCACATTCTGCTCCTGGGCGACGATCAGCGCGCGATTTAGGACGACTTGGTAAAACTGGTTGATGACTTGGGAGACAACGTTGTCGACGGTCGAGCGAAGGCTGAAAAACGCGCTGTCGTAAGCTGCGACTCCGCCTTTGATGCCATAATACGCCGCGCCGCCGTCGAAGACGAGCTGGGTGCCTTGAAATTGGATATTCCAACTTTGGTTCTGAATGGCGCCACCCTCACTGCTAAAAACGACTTGAGTCGGTCGACCGCCGCTCGGATTGGGAATTTCACCGACGAGTGAGCCTCCGGCGCTGCGACCATTGGTCGTCAACGCTTCGGCCTGTTTTTGATATTGTGAGTTGATCACGATTTTCGGCATCGCCGTTGATGCGACTTGGATGAGCTGTCCACGTGTGACGCGGATGGTTTGAATGGCGTTGAGAATGTCAGGATTTTGCTTGAGCGCGATCTGAACCGCATCATTGAGCGTCATGTTGGGCACATGCGGATTGCGCTGCTTGGCAATGAGCGTCGCAAGTGACTTCTCGAAGTCCGCCATGACCATCTTCTGCTGCATGGCGAGTCTCTCGCTGTCCTTGAGAGTGCCGGTCTCCGCGCCAG
>DATLIT010000420.1:0-4509 GCA_035539295.1 Terrimicrobiaceae bacterium
GCACCGAAAGCTCCACCTTGCATCTCGACCATTTTCAAGGCCGCCGCAGTGTTGCCTGGATCGATAGCGGCGGTGGAATCCGAGAGAATAAGGCATTCGTACCCACGATCATTTGCTTCTCGCATGGTCGTATCGACGCAAACGTCTGTGGTGATGCCGCAGAGGACGATGTGCCGGATGCCTCTTCGCTGAAGGAGCATATCGAGATCGGTCCCATAGAACGAACCTTTGCCCGGCTTATCGATAATGCTTTCTCCGGTTAGCGGAGCAACGTCGGGAATGATCTCCCAGCCGGGTTCGGCACGGGTCAGAATTCGCCCGCAGGGCCCGGGATCACAATGCCGGCTCCGATGCGCCTGCTGCGCCACTGCTTGTTAGCCGGAAGATCAGAAAGATCAGGTCGATGACCTTCGCGCGTATGAAGAATTTGGAACGACTTTGCGCGTGCCGTCTGAAGAACGCGCTTGATCGGCCCGATGGGCGCCTGGGTAAGGGAAGATCGTAACCCATAGCGCCCACATATCCTCCCTTTCCAGAGAAGTCGGTTTGCATATCGATGACAATCACGGTCGTAATGGAGGGTCGCAAATCACCGTCATACGGCCACGGGTAAGGTTCGGATTCGACATATCGAGCAGTGTTCGTGTTTTTCGTGGGTAGTTCGCTTTGCATCAGGTTACAGGGACAAACGTGCGATCTTCGCCGCAGTTCTCGTGCCAGATAGCGGAGAATACGATAACTCCGGTATAGGCAGCGACTTATGTTTATCTTATCAAACAAGAGTATACGGCCGCTGCCCAAAAGAAGCAGAGGTGTGCAGATCTTTGCCAAGCACCGATGTGCGTCGTCGCAAACGCCATGGAGTTCTGCCCAAGGCGACAAACGAAAGTTTGGGCCCTGGTGCTGCTCGGGACGTGCTTCAGTGCGGGAGGCGGGACAGACAGGATTTGACGATTTCCCAAGTTGAATAGAGCTGTCTTAGAGGCTACGAGTGCCTATGACTGCAGGGGATTTTATGGAGCTGATAACTCCCTGTTCAGGCCGCGCCGAGCTTGTCGCGATCGGCGCCCATCGAAACGGCCCCGGTTTTGATCGTTGTCCAGAATTCTCCCGCGAATGGGCATGCAACCATCGACCCGGATGGTCTCATCCCTTCGCCAAGTAGATCATGTGCAGCGTGAGTTTCATTCCTCGTCGAGATGGCTTCGTCCTCGCGATGAACCGGGATGAATTGATCTCGCGTGTTGCCGCGCTGCCCCCACGTCTCCACGACCGCGGCGACTTGGCAGTGCTTTGCCCGAGTGAACCGAGTGGCGGAACATGGATAGGAGTCAATAGCGCGGGTATGGCCTTTTCGCTGCTCAATTGGCACTCGCAACCCGACCGCGCGACCGATAATTTGATCAGTCGTGGGGAGGTAGTCCGCACCCTTCTTTGTAGCCGTAGCACGAGCGAAGCTGGCTCGATCTTGAAAGAACTTCCCCTCCGGCGGATGAACCCGTTTCGGTTAGTTGCTTTAAATCTTGCCGAACGCTCCCTCGTGGAATGGTGTTCCGGCATCGAAGCCCTGACTTCGAAGAGGCATCCCTGGAAGCGCCAGCACTGGTTTTCTTCGGGATTCGACGAAGCCAGAGCAATTCAGATCCGGCGAGGAGTCTGCGCACAGTTTCCCGGCGACTTGGAGGATCTGGCGACTCTAAGGAAACTGCACGCCACCCATCTGCCGAGCGCGGGGCCATTCTCGCTCTGCATGCATCGTGAAGATGCCGCGACTGTTAGCTATACCGAGCTAAGTGTTCGTGACCACACGGCGTCGATGTCTTATATTTCTGGGTCGCCGTGTTCTCCGGCAGCACGATTCCTCGAAGTGCTCAGTCTCGACCCGTCAGCCATTCAGGACGGGTGTGCGGTCTGATCTGAGAGGGCCCGTCAGCGCTCATTTCAGGCATGCTGTATGCGCGACCGCGCCAATCCGCGAGTCAAGGCGAGGCCTCTTGCTTCCTCGCGATATTCTGCATCGTCGCAGCGACAACCAGGAATGCTGCGAGCGAGAGACCCAAGAGAAAGAGGAATGCACAGGAGTATCCGTGCATAAACGCGTTCCGAAAAAGCGGCCATATGCTGTCGGCGATCCCGCTCGGAAACTCAGCGATAATGCGCTTGGCTTCATTCGGATCGCTTAACAAACTCCTTATCAGATTCTGTTGGTCCTGGTTCAAGTCGATGTCTGACGCGGCGAGGCCGTTCATCAAGGACGTTCGTTCTGCATGTCGAAAAATCGTCCCGGCGATGGCCAGACCGATGGAACCACCTAGATTCTGAACCGTCCAGAGCGCTCCCGAAGCCGTTCCAGCGAGCGTGTGCGGGAGGGAGGAGATTGCGGAGAAAGCTGCCGAGCTCAGGATAAGCCCCCAACCGAGTCCGACAAAGACGAACGCCGTGAGTATATGGAACAACGAGCTATTGTCTTGGAGCATCGATTGGACGAGCGCCGATACCGCTAGCGACATGAGCCCGAGGAGGACCGGAAGCTTGGCGCCTTTGGTGTCAACAATCCTTCCAGCGACCGGTGCGACAATCACGATCAACACTGTGATCGGAAGCATGAGAAACCCGATCGCGTATGGCTCCTGCCCGACGATGCTCCGCAGATAGAGCGGCATGAGAAAGAACGCGGAATAAGCGAAGGCGATGAGTGTGAAGTTCGCGAAGGCGCCGGAAAGAAATCCTCGATTAGCAAATAACGCCAAATCCAGTATCGGTGACTTGACGTTCCACTCGACAACATAGAGCACGCCGAGAGAAACGATGGCGACGAGAGCCAGGGCGATTACAGGCGGTGATGTCCACCCCCATTCCGGGCCCTGGACTATGGCGGAGACCAACGAACCGATGCCGAGAATCATCAAGAGAAAACCCGCCCAGTCGACCCGCTCTTCGGTGTCGCTTCTGACGGCGTCCTTGATGCTCATGGAGCAGAGAGCAAAAGCGATGGCCACGATCGGAATATTGACAAAGAATATCCATCGCCAGGAGAGGACACTCGTCAAAAGACCGCCCGCCACAGGGCCGATGGCTAACCCCACGCCGGTTACGCTCGTCCAGATGCCGATCGCGCGTCCCCGCTCACTGGGAGCGACAGTGTGAGAGACAAGCGCCAGAGACGAAGGGACGATCATGGTGATGGCAAATCCCTGAAAGGCCCGAGCCGCAATCAACATAGGACCATTCGGCGCCAGACCTGCGAAGAGTGAGGCAGCCGCGAAACATGCCAGACCGGTGTAGAGCAGCACGCGCCTGCCAAAGATGTCACCGAAGCGCCCCATGTTTACCATGAAAATGCTGAGGGCCAGCACGAAAATATTCATGACCCACTGCAGTTGCACAAACGTTAGGGTCAGGTCTCGCTGAATGGAGGGGAGCGCGGTGTTGACAATCGCAAAGTCCAAGAAGGCGACAAAGGCGCTCAAGCTCAAGCCGGCAATTGCCAGGCGTTTTCGGGCTGTTTCAGGCATGGTCATCAGCCACGGGTCGCTTCGGGGAGTTGCACGCTTACTCGCCTCGGTGCCTCACTGTCAAGTGCCATGGCCGGACGGCGGATGTGCTTGGCTTGGATGGGCAGCGAGATTGTCTTAGAGCGTTGTCGCGCAGAGGTGTTGCCCAGCGTAGACGGCCGCCAATTACACGCGAGGATGCGCATGGCTCCCAAACCACGCGACGGAACCTTTTTCTACGAAGGAAAACGACTCTTTGCCCCTCGGTTGGCGGCGTGACAAACAGTCTGGTCACCGTTCGCAGCCATAGGTAAATTCACGCCTGTGACAGCGGAGGAGCTCGAGAGAATAGTGAGTCCGGACTCCGTCCTCATGAACCTTGCGGCATCAACCTTCGACGAGTGCCTAACTACTTTCGCTCCCGTCATCCACGCGCATCCGTCCGTCTCTAAACCAGATGAGTTCATCGAGAGCGTCCGTGCACGAGAGGCGGCAGTTTCCACGGCAACGGCGGATTACGTCGCGTTTCCTCACGCGAGGACCGAAGCGGTCTCCCGGCTTTTTCTGGTAATTGGGCGGAGCGAGACCGGGGTGTCGTTCCGTCCTGATCGACCAGTCGTGCACCTGGTGTTTCTCATCGGCGCGCCACCGCATGCGATCACGGAATACCTGGGATGTGTTGCCTGGTTAGCGAAACGCGTCCGGATCCCGGAGAACCGAAAGACACTCATGCATGCAGAAAGTCCGGAGGCACTGCTAAGGATCATCGCCACGGAGAGCTCGTGAAGACCTCTTCCGAGGCTGGCAGGTCATCCTTTCTTCCGTCTGGACAGCAGCGCCTTCGGTGGTGGCTCGGGTTGGTCGACTGGTTGCGCCCGAGGGAGCTGCAAATCACGCTTGTGCTCGCTGGAGTCGCGGGGTTTTTCGGCGCTGTAGGTTCGCTGGCTTTTCGGAGAGCTACGGAGGCAGTGCACTGGTTATGGACGGGCAGCTGGGAGGCGGGACTCAGCGAGAG
>DATLIT010000421.1:0-3891 GCA_035539295.1 Terrimicrobiaceae bacterium
GGCACCTCCGGCATCGGCAAAGCAACTGCACTGGCCTTTTCCCGGCACGGCGCAACGTCGTTGTCTCTGGCCGCCGCGTTTCTGAAGGAGAAAATGTTGTCCGCGAGATCACCTCTGCCGGCGGAAAGGCCCTCTTCGTCCAAACAGATGTCGGTCGGGAGGAGGACATCATCGCCTTGATCGAGAAGACTGTCGCGACCGTCGGCGCCTTGCATATTGCCTTCAACAATGCCGGCAGCGAAGGGCACATCGGACTGCTCACAACCGAGCAAACCGTCGAGCATTATCGACAGGTCTGCGACATCAATATTTGCGGCGTGGTGCTGTCGATGAAGCACGAAATCCGATCGATGCTTCGCTCCGGCGGCGGGGCCATCGTAAATACTTCCTCCGTCGGCGGGCATGTCGGATTTCCGGGAGCATCAGTTTACGTGGCCAGCAAGTTTGCCGTCATCGGCCTGACCAAGACGGCTGCCCTGGAATTTGCCAAGGACGGAATTCGCGTCAACAGTGTCTCACCCGGCCCGATTCAGACGGAAATGTTCGACCGCGCTTTCGGCGAAGGTCAAACCGACACGAAAAAGCTATCGAAGCGCAAAATCCGACTGGCCGCGTCGGGACGCCGGAAGAGATCGCCGGCGCGGTCCTCTGGCTCTGTTCTCCGGACGCGGCCTTCACTACGGGGCAGGACATTATCATCGACGGCGGCTTTACCGCCCAATAGGCGATCAAGCTGGAGGTGTCAGCACGGATAGTGTCATCCTTCTAGCCCGACCGCTGCGGACATGAACTATGACTGAGTGGGACGCTTGCGGATACGCCAGGATCTCGGCACTTCAGCAGGCCATGGCCACCGAAGTGCTCGCACTGCTGAAGCTAAACGGCAGCGAGCGCGTCTTGGATGTCGGTTGTGGGAACGGGAAAGTCACCGCAGAGATCGCTTCTCGTGTGCCGGCGGGGACGGTCCTCGGCGTCGATTCGTCCGCGGACATGATCGCTTCTGCAAGGCACCAGTTCGGACCGGAATTGCGGCCGAATCTAAGCTTCGAAGTAGCTGAGGCCCGGCAATTGTTCTTTCGGCATGAATTTGATCTGGTGGTCTCATTCAACGCGCTTCACTGGGTGTCGGAGCAAGAGCAAGCCTTGCGTTCCATACGCTCTGCTTTGAAGTCCAGCGGCACGGCACAACTCCGGCTCGTCCCAGCCGGCCAGCGCAAGAGTCTCGAAAATGTGATCGAAGAGACGCGCCTCTCATCACGTTGGGCTAGCTATTACCGTGGCTTTAGCGATCCTTACCTCCATCTGACGCCTGAGCAATACCGCGCGTTAGCCGAACGGAACGGCTTTCACGTCGAACGCATCCACACGGAAGACAAAGCGTGGGATTTCCAGTCTCGCTTGGCCTTCGTGGCCTTTGGCTCGGTTACCTTTGTTGAGTGGACTCAATTTCTACCCGAGCCTGAACGCCTCGCGTTCGTCAACGACGTCCTGGATCGCTACAGGACCGTGGCGGCCGATCGACCCGGCGACGAGAATACCTTCAAGTTCTATCAGATGGATATCACGCTTTCGGCGGCCTAAGAAAACGCGACATCAGACTGGCCACGCTAAGAAAGCGTCTCGCGTAGCGACCTGATGGAATCTGCTAAGCGATTGATTATGGCGAAGCATTCCGTCGTCCGGAAAAAGTCGGCGATGTGCAAAATTCCTGTCACCTCGCCTCGACTCCTTCGCCGCATAAGAAGAATTTTCCCTAAGCAAGCAGTTTCTTGCGGCGAGCTTTGGGATTATTGGCCGAATCGCTTTCGACCCTCCGAGCGTCTGCAACTTCGCTGCTTGCCGCTTGCCGATTGGTAGCATAAGAGGTGAGGCCGTGGCAGCGATGACTCCTTTCGAACAGACTAACTATTACATCTGCCAGGCGTCTCGCACGATGGAACTCGGTGATCGGGTCGAACGCCTCCTCCTCACGCCGGAGGGCGAACATCACGTCACAGTGCCCATCGAACGGGACAACGGAGAATTGGCGGTGTTCGCGGGCTATCGTATACAACACAACTCGGCGCGCGGTCCTATGAAAGGAGGGCTTCGCTTTCACCATTCGGTCGATGCCGACGAGGTTCGCTCCCTTGCTTCGCTGATGACCTGGAAGACCGCGCTGGTCAACGTTCCGTTCGGCGGTGCCAAGGGCGGAATCGCCGTCGATCCGAACGAGCTTTCCTCCGGCGAGGTGGAGCGAATGACCCGTAAGTTTGTCCAGCGTCTTGGAGCGGAAATCGGGCCTCAAAGGGATATCCCAGCCCCGGACGTTAACACAAACGCTCAAGTGATGGCCTGGGTGATGGACGAATATTCGAAGATTCATGGATTCTCACCCGGGGTCGTCACCGGTAAACCGCTCGACCTCCACGGTAGCGAGGGCCGGGAGGCTGCCACAGGACGCGGAGTTGTTTTTCTAGCAGAGGAGTTCTTGAGAGATTGCGGCTCGACTCTGGAAGGCGCCTACATTGCCATTCAAGGTTTCGGCAACGTCGGCTGGTTTGTGGCAACTCTCGCCTATCAACTTGGCGCCAGGATCGTTGCCGTCAGCGATGCCTCTGGCGGGATTGCAAATCCTAAAGGCATTGAGATACCGGCGCTGGCGGACTTCGCGCGTCTGCGCCGTCCGCTCGCCGAATATGATGCTGAAGGGGTCTCGCACATTTCCTACGAGGAGGTCCTCGCGACGCCGGCAGATATCCTCGTCCCTGCAGCGCTCGGCGGAGTGATCACTCCCGAAGTCGCGCGAGATATCCAGGCGAAAGCCGTTATCGAAGCTGCCAATGCGCCCACCGATCCTGAAGCCGACGAAATCCTGAACAAACGTGGGATCCCGGTCCTCCCGGACATTCTCGCCAACGCGGGAGGTGTCACCGTTAGCTATTTCGAGTGGGCGCAGAATATTCAGTGTTTGCGCTGGACGGAGGAAGAGGTCAATCAGCGCCTGAAGCATATCATGACAAACAGCTACGCGACCGTCCGGAAGTTGAAGCAGCATCGAAACCTCACCTGGCGCACCGCGGCATTTATCGTCGCCCTTGGTCGCGTCGCCAAGGCTACGGTTCTCCGGGGAATCTAATAGATCTCGCATCATGAATTCAGCTATTGATCCTGAGATGCTGAGGCGGTTTTTCTGCTTCGCCGATCTAACATCAGAGGAAGCCCGGCACGTGGCCGGGCTACTTAGCACAATCGATCTTGAGAATGGTGAAATGTTATTTCAGCAAGGAGAGCCCTCCACGGCGTTGTACCTGCTGATTTCCGGGGAAGTGCAAATCCGGATCGGCCGTTCGGATGGATCGCGCCACAATCTCGTGATGCTGGGGCCGGGCGCGATAATCGGTGAAATGGGTCCGCTGACGGACGAACCGCGCGCTGCCACTTGCATCGCACGTACCGATACCCACCTGGCGGAGCTTCCCCATCGCGCGCTCGACGCCGGACTCGCGAAGGGTGATCGTTGGGCATCCAGGTTTCTCATGGCGACCGCCAAAGTGCTGGCTCAGCGGCTCGCGGCTTTGAACAGAGAAACCCTTTCGATGGTCGCCGAACTCGAAAAATCCAAATCCAGCGTCCGCACCGAGGATGAGTTGGAGAGACTTCGGCGGCGGTTGCTGACAGAATGGACGTTTTGAGCCCTCGAGTTGCGCTTTCGCCGATCTCCCTTACGGCAGCATCCAGTTCGGGATGGCGGCCGCTGATGAATACGTAGACGCCTTCGGCGACGATATGCTTCGTGGGCCAAGCCCAGGCCGCTCGTTCCTCCGGCGATAAGGCGATTTTGTTTCTAAGTGTGATAGTCGCTCGTTTCGAAATCCATCCAGGGGATCACTCGCAGCCGCCGGCGACATG
>DATLIT010000422.1:0-5328 GCA_035539295.1 Terrimicrobiaceae bacterium
AGCCCAGCGAGCGGCCATGCTGGCGAGGGCGGCGCAATCTTTTCCCCTCTTAGGCCCGGTCACGACAGAGGAACTCATCGACCTAGTGCGCTTGGAACTTGGGCACGCTGAAATTCTTGATGGATTCCGTCCCTACGCTGGGGGATTTAGTCACGCGATTCCCGACGGCCCGCTTCTTCATGTCATTAGCGGCAATACCCCTCACGCGGGTTTGCAAAGCTTAGTCCGAGGCCTCCTTCTCGGTGCGCACAACTTCGTCAAGCTGCCCTCGAGCGGTCTGCGTGAAATCGAGGATCTCATCAAATTGTTGCCGGCTTCACTGGCAAGCAAGGTGGTGACTGCGGTTGACTTGCCGGACCAGTGGCTGTCGGAATCCCGCACGTGTATCGTTTTCGGATCCGACGCGACAATCGCCCATTTTCGGCAAAGGTTGACCGTCGAGACGTCGTTCGAAGCTCACCCTCATCGAATAAGTCTCGCGATCGTCTTCGAGGAGACCGGCGATTCGGCGTCGCTGGCGGCCACGGATGTCGCCCGTTTCAATCAAAAAGGGTGCCTCTCTCCACATGACATTTATGTCGCCGGCGATGCGAAAAGCTATGCCGCTCGCCTGGCCAATGCCTTGGCGCAATTTGAACGACAAGATCCACGAGGAGAGATCACAGTCCTGGAAGCTGCTGAAATCGTCGATACTCGAGCAAGCTACCGATTTCGCTCAGCAAGCGACGCCCGCGTGGCCCTTTGGGAAAGCGAGCATTCGACCGCCTGGACGGTCATCTATGAGCAGGATCCATGGTTCGCGAGCTCCTGTCTCAATCGGCTCGTCTTCGTGAAGCCGTTGCCCGGTGACTTGGCCGGAGCCCTCGGCCCGGCATTGCCATGGGTGGCAGCGATCGGCATTTGGCCGGTCACGCCAGAGAATGCCGAGCGCGCTGCACGGCTGAATCCCTCGCGGATCTGTCCGCTCGGGCAGATGCAAAGTCCGCCCTTATCGTGGCATCAGGAAGGTCGCCAAACTTTGGCTCCGCTCGTGCGGTGGGTTGATTTTGAAACTAATCTGCGATAATAGCCGCTTTCTCCCTGTGGCAAAAGAAGAGTCGATTGTTACCGAGGGCGTCGTCGTCGACGTCTTGCCGGGAACCATGTTCCGGCTGAAATTATCAAATGGGCATATCGTCCTCGGACATATCTCCGGTAAGATGCGCAAGAACTTCATCCGAATAGTCCCTGGGGATCGCGTCAGCGTGGAGATCTCGCCCTATGATCTCAGCAAAGCGCGCATTATTTTCCGCGAACCGGAGGCGCCTTCGTCAGGCAAGCCCTGAAAATTTTGGGGACATGAGTCGAATTTCCGCGAACACGCTGCCTGTCCTTTTCCGTGAAGCGGCAGAACGCTATAAGGAATTGCCGGCCTTCGCCACGAAGGACTCCTCAGGAGTTTACCAACCGACTTCGTTCAGGCAGCTCTACGAAGACGGGCTCGCGCTGGCTACCGCGCTGATTGATTTCGGGCTAAAACCCCGAGAGCACGTCGGTCTGATCTCCGACAATCGACTCGAATGGATCTTGTGCGATTACGCTGTCATCCTCGCCGGTTGTGCGGACGTTCCCCGGGGAACAGACATCACCCCGGCGGAAATCACTCACATTTTGACACATGCCGATGCGCGCTTTGTCTTCGTCGAAAACGTCAGTGTCCTCGAAAAACTCGATCGCGTGCGAAGTTCGATCCGCGATGTGGAAAAAGTGATCCTCATCGAGGCAAATGTCCGCGCGCCCGCCGATGCCCCGCGGTTAAACGATCTCCTTATTACCGGAAAGAAGCTGCGGGAGGGCGGCGATCGTCGAGCCGAGGAACGAATCGAGCAGGCGCGCCCGGAGGACCTCTTTACCATTATCTATACCTCTGGGACGACCGGCACCCCAAAGGGAGTTCAGCTTACACACGCCAATATGACGTCTCAGGTGCAAAATCTGCCCTTCGAGCTGTCGCCGAGCGACCGGGCTTTGACCATCCTTCCGGTCTGGCATAGCTATGAGCGCGTCTTTGAGATGGTGGCAATCTCGATGGGAGTCTGCACGTATTACACCCACCTCCGCACAATCGGCGAAGATCTGAAAACTGTCCGTCCCACGGTTATGGCCTCAGCACCGAGACTTTGGGAGAGTCTCTATGGGAAGCTAATGGACCGTATCGAGAAGGCCTCCTCGATCCGGCGAAAGCTTTTCCATGTGGAGCAGTTTTGCACGTGCCGCGTAAAGCGCGCTGAACGCTTCTTTTTGGGCCAGGAACTCGATCTCCAGGGACGTCAACCTCTCGAGAGTCTCGTCCGCGGCGCCGGTCATCTCACCCGCTGGATAGTACTCCAGCTTCCGTATCGGGTGCTTGACAAACTCGTCCTGGCCAAGCTTCGAGAGGCCGTTGGCTGCAGCGCTTTTCGCGGAACCATCTCCGGTGGCGGTGCCTTGCAACCTCACGTCGATGAGTTTTTCAATTTCATAGGAATCCCTGTGCTCGAGGGCTACGGATTGACTGAGTCGTCACCGGTTCTGGCTGTGCGCACCTGGACGAACCTGGTCATCGGAACTGTCGGTCCCTCCTATCCGCAGACAGAAATCCAAATCGTGGATCCTGAGAGTGGGCGAGTGCTTTACCCGGACCGCTCGCGCGCTGATCGAGGTCGTGGACGCGCGGGTGAGGTTCATGCACGCGGACCTCAGATCATGCGCGGTTACTACAAGGATTCTGAGGGCACCGCGCGCGTGCTTCACGACGGCTGGCTGAAGACAGGCGACATCGGAATGGTCACCTTTAACGATTGTTTGAAGATCGTTGGACGCTGCAAGGACACTATTGTGCTACTCAACGGCGAAAACGTCGAACCGCTTCCGATCGAATCCAAGCTGACCCATTCTTCATTAATCGATCACTGCATGCTGGTGGGCCAGGATCAGAAACATCTCGGCGCTTTAATCGTGCCGGCCCTCGACGGCTTTCGAGGCGCCGGAGTCCTCGCGGCCAATCTTGTTGAGCTCGCCGCCAGTCCAAGAGCGCGCACTCTCATGGAGAGTGAGATTCGCAAGCTCATCAACCTGGAAGCAGGGTTCAAGAGCCACGAACGGATTGCCGACTTTCGCTTCGTCACGAAACCGTTTGAAGTCGGTCAGGAAATGACGGCTACTTACAAGTTGAAACGTCACGTTATTGCCAAGCAGTACGCATCCCTCATCGATGAGATGTTTCCCAAGCCGCATGCGATGCGCTCCGCTTAGAACCACTCGAGGGGCGTTCCGGAAAGCCGAATTACGCGAGCGCAACCTCGAGGCAATACGACCGCGTGCCGCCGAGCCGGTCCGAGCGCGGTAATCAACGCTCGACGGTCGAGCGGCGCAGCGTATGAATGGTCACTTCGGAAGGACAATTGAAGCGCGCGGGAACGCCGCTGGCGCCAGTTCCGCGCGACGTGTAGCCGAGCAGAGACCCGTGTTGCCAAGGGCCAGCCAGGAATCGCCGGGGTACCGGCGCATTTCCGATGATTGCGAACCCGCCTGGAAGGCAAAGTTGTCCACCATGCGTATGCCCGCTGAGCATGAAGGCGAAGCCGAGCTTCTCCGCTTCGACGTAAGTCTCGGGACTATGGCTTAGCAATATGGCGGTTTCGTCCGACGGAACCCGCCGGCGAGCTTTTCTCAAATCATGCGTGTGGAAGAAGTGCGGATCGTCCACGCCGCAAATCCAAAGGCGCGCGCCCTCACGTTCCAGAGGCTCGCATTCGTTGAGGAGGACGGTAAATCCGATGGCTTCAAGGAAGGCCACTTTTTCGATAAAGTCGTGGTTGCCTAAGATAGCGAAACGAGGATCGCGAACGTGAAGCGCTAATCGCCCCATTAGCTCCAGAGACGTGTCGTGCTTTTGGGCAATCTTATTATGATAGTCGCCGGTCAAGACCGCCACATCGTACTCGAGGCCATCAATCTTCTTGATAATGATATCCACCAGCGTGGTGTCCAAATCGAGATGAAGATCCGCCAATTGCATGAGCCGAAACCCGTCAAACTGCGGAGGCAACTGCGGCAAGAACACCTCATTCTGCACCACTTGCACGTCGAGAAAGTTTCGTTTGCCGACTTGGTCGAGGCCCGCCAGCTCGAGCGAATGCCAGACGAGCGCATCCATGGGGATGATCCCCTCGAACATGAAAAAACCCTTGCCTTGGTGAACTTCGCGAGCCCACAGGCTGGCTTGCTTGCGAATTCTTCTCTCGAGTGTCTTTCTGCCCATGCGCTCAGCCAGCTTCCGATAGTCGGTGTGACCCGCCGCCTCTGAAGGATCCATCATTACTTTTCAATAGCAGGAGCGAAATTCCTGCCGCTCACAAGCCGAAAAAAGTTGTTTTTCAAGTTCGCTCTTCGAAAGCTCTTGCGTAATGCGGCGCTTCGTCCTGACAACGTGTCTTCTCGTCTTCGCTGGCCACTCGAAAGCGGAGACCCCGACATCAGCTCCGCTCTCTACGCCGGCGCCAACGACACTGGCAACAGCTGATCCGACGCCAAACTCCGTCTCCCCCACGCCAACTCCGTCGCCAATTGCCACCCCAAGCACTCCGGAAACACCACAACCCACTGCGCCTGCTGCCGGCAAGCGGAAGGTTTCTTACGAGGGGACTTGGACGATCACGGGTGCGCGAGGGTCGGTTTTCGACATCATTGTTTTCAAGAACGGGCAAGCTGTCACCACCTGGGTAAAAGGACCCGCCGGAGCTCGCGGTGAGCGCGGCTACTGGCGTTCCGATCAACAACGCCTGTCGATCGTGTATACTAGCGGTTGCACGGATTTCATCCAACCCGACGACGGCAAATTCTCCTACTCGCGCTATGAGGCAGGGTCAGCGCTCGACGGCGAGCCGACTCTCCGCGCGGAGGCAAGACGTTTGGCGAATAGTCAAGTTGCACTCATTGGAGTGTGGCGTCTGAACCAGGAACCAGACGGCTCGCACCTCTACATCGCCCTTCAATCAAATGGCAGCGCGTTTTCCACCATCAACGGCACGACCAGCGGAAAATGGAAGCCAAACGAAAGCGGCGCCCTCTGCGAATGGCCAGACGGCTGGATCGATCAAATTGAACGTGGCACCGGAGGCTGGCAAAAACGCTCATGGATCGGCTCAGCCACCAGCGCCCCTGCCGATCTCTCGCCGGCTACTCGAGTAGGCGAGACGCGCTTCTCGATCGAACCTTAGAAATATCGGAGATCGCGCCGGGTGGGATCTACTTGGCGGGCGAGCCTTGAAGTTCCAGCCTCGGCGCGGTCTCGTGATGCCAAGGATT
>DATLIT010000423.1:0-4601 GCA_035539295.1 Terrimicrobiaceae bacterium
GCGCTTCGTCGAACGTTGCTTTGACCTTGTCTTGCGGTGGTACGACCGATCCCTTGGGTTTGTCTTGCGCCACCAGACCGTTACGCTGTTCGTTGCCGCCGCGACCCTGGTGGCGACGGGCGTCCTCTACGTACTCGTGCCGAAAGGTTTGCTTCCTCAGCAGGACACCGGGCTTCTCATTGGCGTCACGGACGCAGCGGAGGATGTTTCCTTTCCGGCTATGCTCTCGTTGCAGCGCACGGTTACTGACGCCGTGATCACGGATCCGGATGTCGAGCGGGTCGCAGCATTTGTCGGGGCGGGCATCGTGAATTCGACGCCAAACACTGGCCGGCTTTATATTGTTCTCAAGCCACGCGAGTCCCGCGCCTCGGCCGATCAAATCATCGCCCGTCTGCGGGAAAAAGTTCGCGGAATCCAGGGCGTTGAGGTCTTTTTTCAAGCCGCGCAGGACCTCCAGATTGATACACACCCCAGCCGCACTCAGTATCAGTACATTTTGGAAGGCTCCGACGCCGGTGAGCTTGCCCGATGGGTGCCAAAGCTTATTAATAAGCTGACAACATTGCCGCAACTAGCGGATGTGGCTAGCGATCAGCAGGAGAGCGGCCTTCAGCTCCACGTGCAGATTGATCGCACGCAGGCGTCGCGTTTGAACGTTCCGATCCAAGCGATTGATGACACGCTCTACGATGCCTTTGGCCAGAGGCAAATCTCGATCATCTTTACGCAGCTCAACCAATACCGAGTGGTCATGGAAGTGCCCCCGGAGTTCCGCAATTCAATGAGCGATCTCGACAAGATTTACGTCAAGTCCACCACCGGTTCGCTGGTTCCGCTGAGTGCCTTTGCGACCGCCCGCATCCAGACGACACCGTTAGTGATAACACATCAGGGGCAGTTCCCTTCGGCAACACTTTCCTTCAACCTCGGACGAGGATACTCGTTAGGAGAGGCCGTCCAAGCGATCGAACAAGCTCGTCGGGAGATCGGCATGCCAGACGCGATTGTCGCCGAGTTTACGGGCAGTGTGGCGGAGTTTCGGGCTTCGCTTGTGAGCGAACCCTTCCTGATCCTCGCAGCGGTGGTCGTTATCTACATCGTGTTGGGAGTCCTGTATGAGAGTTACATTCATCCCTTGACGATCCTCTCGACCTTGCCCAGCGCCGGAGTGGGAGCGCTCTTGGCCCTTGAGCTTTATCAAATGGACTTTTCTTTGGTCGCGTTGATCGGAGTCGTCTTGCTCATCGGAATCGTAAAAAAGAACGCGATCATGATGATTGACTTCGCTCTCGAAGCCCAACGCGAACGCGGGTTGTCAGCTTACAACGCGATCTACGAGGCCTGCCTGCTTCGGTTCCGTCCAATCATGATGACCACCGCAGCGGCCCTCTTAGGCGCGCTGCCCATGGCGTTACAAACTGGAACTGGGTCAGAGCTTCGCAGACCTTTGGGGGTGACCATTGTTGGCGGCCTGTTGCTTTCCCAGTTTCTTACGCTTTACACCACGCCGGTCATCTATCTCGCTCTTGATCGAGTGGAGCGTTGGATCTCGCATCATCGTGGGGCTTCGCAGCCGGTGGGCCCGCTTCAGCCCGCCTCCCAATGAACGTCTCCGGTCCATTTATCCGGCGCCCGATTGGGACCTCGCTGCTCGCCATTGGCTTGTTGCTGCTTGGCGCCACGGCCTATTTCTTTCTGCCCGTTGCGCCCTTGCCGCAGGTGGACTTTCCGACCATTGGCGTGAACGCTTCGCTTCCTGGTGTCGATCCGGAGACCGCGGCCAGTTCGTTGGCCGCCCCGTTGGAGCGGCGTCTCGGACAGATCGCTGGTCTGACGGAGATGACGTCGATCAGCTCGTTGGGAGGAGCCAATATCACCGCGCAGTTCGACTTGAGTCGAAACGTGAACGACGCCGCGCGGGACGTGCAAGCGGCGATCAATGCAGCCGCGCACGATCTCCCCAACAACCTGCCCAGCCCGCCAACCTATCGCAAGTATAACCCGGCGGATGCCCCAGTGATGGTCTTGGCGATGACTTCGCAGACCATGCGGCTATCGGAAGTCTACAACTTGGCCGATCAAATCGTGGCGCAGCGCTTGTGCCAGCTCGCGGGCATCAGCCAAGTCGGAGTCTACGGAGGCGCCAAAACCGCCGTGCGTGTTCAGGTCAACCCCGCGGTCCTCGCCGCGATGGGGATGAGTCTGGAGGATGTGCGCACCTTTCTGCAAGGCAGCAACCGGCTTATGCCCAAGGGAGCGGTGGACAACGCCGGGAAAAGCCTCATGGTCTCCGCAAACGATCAAATTTTCGGTGCGGACAGCTACCGGTCGCTTGTGGTCGCTGAGCGAAACGGTCTTCCCGTGAGGTTGGACGCCATCGCCAACGTGATCGATAGCACGGAAAATACCTTTCAGGCCGGCTGGTTTAACAGGGAAAGGGCCGTGCTGATGCCCGTCTTCAAACAGTCCGACGCCAACGTCATCGCCGTGGTCGACGAAATTCGTGAGCTGTTGCCGCAGATTGAAAAATGGCTTCCGCCAGGAGTAAAGCTGAGCATCCTTAGCGATCGGACGCTGACCATCCGAGCATCGGTGCACGATGTCCAATTCACGCTGGTCTTGACCATCGCCTTGGTCATCGTGGTCATGGCGATCTTCCTTCGGCGATTCTGGCCGACCTTCATTGCCGGGGTGACCGTGCCGCTCTCGTTAGCGGGGACTTTCGCCATCATGTGGCTGTGTGGATTTAGCCTCGATAACATCTCGTTGATGGCGCTCACCGTCGCGGTTGGCTTCCTGGTGGATGATGCCATCGTTGTGATTGAAAACATCGTGCGACGTATCGAGCAAGGCGAGTCCCCGTTCGAAGCCACCTTGAAGGGTGCAAAGCAGATAGAATTTACGGTCATTTCCATAAGCCTGTCGCTTGTAGCGGTCTTTATTCCGATTCTCTTAATGGGAGGATTGATCGGACGCCTTTTCCGCGAATTTGCGATAACCTTGAGCGCCGCGATTCTTGTTTCGGCGGTCGTTTCTCTCACGCTCACGCCCACGCTTTGCGGCCAATTTCTACGGGCCAGTTCGAAGGATGAAGGGCAGGGTTCGCGCTTTGCCAAGTGGCTGCAGGATGGCTACGCACGCGCGTTGCGCTGGGTTTTGAGGCACCGTTTCTTTACTCAGATGCTTACGCTGGCAACCTTGGCTGTCTCCGTATGGCTCTACGGGATCACCCCCAAAGGCTTCTTTCCTCAGCAGGATACAGGCATGATGTTCGGCACGACCGAGGCTGCGCAGGACATTTCCTTTGCCGACATGGCCAAAAAGCAGCAGCAGATCGTGGAAATCTTGTTGGCTGATCCGGCGATCGACACAGTCGGCTCCTTTGTGGGATCCGGCGGTGGAGGAAACGCGCAAAACAACGGACGAATGTTTATCGCCTTGAAGCCGCCCGATCAGCGCGTTCCTGTCGATCAGGTTATTGCGCGCCTTCGCGTAAAAACTGCCAAAGTGCCAGGAATTGCGCTCTTTCTTCAGCCGGTTCAGGACATCCGGGTCGGCGGACGGATGACGAAGTCGCTCTACCAGTACACCCTGCGCAGTGTTGACTTGGGCGAACTCAATACCTGGGCGCCTCGTTTGGTCAAAGAGCTGAAGAAATCTCCGGATCTTGCGGACGTAAATAGCGACCAGCAATTCCAAGGTCTGCAGGCCACCGTTGTCGTCGACCGCGACGCGGCCGGCCGTTTAGGCATTCAGCCCGAAGCGATTGACTCGACCTTATACAGCGGCTTCGGGCAACGCCAGGTCTCTATCATGTATGGCCCGCAAAATCAGTATCGCGTCGTGCTTGAGGCGGACCCGAAATATCAGGGAGATCCCAAGGCCCTTGATAAGGTCTTCGTCCGCGCGGCAAGCGGACAAATGGTGCCGTTGAGCAGCATCGCGCACTATCAGATTACCAACGTCCCGCTCGCAGTGAACCATCAAGGCCAGTTCGCGGCGGTGACGATTTCGTTTAACCTCGTGCCGGGTGTATCTCTCGAGCGGGCTACTCAAGTCATTGATGAAGCGGTGCGGAACCTGAACATGCCCGCAACTATAACCGGAGGCTTTGCAGGTAACGCTCAGGTCTTCCAGCAGTCTGTAGCCAACCAACCCATTCTCATCCTGGCCGCGTTGCTCGCGGTTTATATTGTCCTCGGCATGCTCTATGAGAGCCTGATCCATCCGATTACGATTCTCTCCACACTCCCCAGCGCAGGGCTGGGCGCGCTTTTGGCTCTGGAGCTTACGCGGTTCGAGCTTTCGATAGTTGCAATGATCGGAATTATCCTGCTCATCGGGATTGTGAAAAAGAACGCCATCATGATGGTGGACTTTGCCCTTGAAATGCAACGAAGCCGTCACATGAAGCCAGAAGAAGCCATTTACCAGGCCTGCCTCGTGCGCTTTCGGCCCATAATGATGACCACTCTCGCAGCGTTATTCGGGGTGCTCCCCCTGGCGATCGGCCTCGGCGTCGGATCTGAACTTCGCCGCCCGCTCGGGATCGCCATCATTGGCGGCCTGCTCGTTTCCCAAATACTTACCCTCTTTAC
>DATLIT010000424.1:0-5112 GCA_035539295.1 Terrimicrobiaceae bacterium
GGTGTGAGCGATCCGCACGGGGAGTTCAGAGGCAAAAATATCTTTATTGAGAAACAGGAGATCGCCACGACCGCGAAAATTCTGAACCTTGCGACCGAGAACGTCGCCCATTCGCTTGGCATGTCGCGGAGAAAGCTTCTCGATCGACGCTCGCGGCGTCCGCGTCCGCATCTCGACGACAAGATTCTCACGGCGTGGAACGGCTTGGCGATTTCGGCCTTTGCCAAATGCGGTGCCGCGTTGAACCAACCTCGTTACCTCAGGGCTGCTGCCAGGGCCGCCGGGTTTCTGCGGACGCAGCTTTCTTCGGAGAAGGGGCTTTTGCGCAGCTGGCGCGGTGAGGCCAGCGCGATCCCGGGTTTTGCCGAAGACTACGCCTTCCTCATTCAAGGCCTGCTCGATCTTTACGAAGCGGTGTGGGAAGCCAGGTGGCTGGAATGGGCGCTCGAACTTCAGGAGCGACAAGATCAGCTGTTCCGGGATGAAGCGAGTGGAGGCTATTTCGGCAGCGCTGCCGGAGATCCGTTGATCAGCGTTCGGATGAAGGAAGATTATGATGGGGCCGAACCCTCGGCCAATTCGATCAGCGCTCTGAACCTCCTCCGTCTCGGCCGCATGCTTCATGACGAGTCGTTTGAAAGCCGCGCCCGAGCCATTCTCGCTTCGAGTCGCGAAGCTCTCACGCGGGCGCCCACGGCGGTCCCACAAATGCTGGTCGCGCTTGACCTGGCCTTGTCTCCGCCGGCACAGGCGGTGGTCGCGGGAGCGCCAGACTCTGCAGATGTGCGAGAATGGAACCAAAAATTGCATCGAGAATTTTCGCCGCGGCGCGTCCTCCTCCTTACCGACGACAATTCTTTTCTCCCGGAACGAGTTCCTGAACTGGCGAGCATGAAGCCTCTCCAGGGCCGAGCCGCGCTTTATCTCTGCGAAAATTTTTCCTGCCAGGCGCCCCAGGTGTTGCCGTGAAGCCTGCGGGCATCTTTATTCGTCCGGCGCTGGCAGGAACACTACAGCTGCCGCTTAACCGCGAAGGCTCTTGACGAAATACTTGGGCGATTCGGTGTAGCCTTGGCGCGCGTAAAAGCCGTGGGCTTCGGTTCTCCGAGCGTGGCAATGTAACTCGATTCGGTCGCACCCTCTTTCTGCGGCAAGCCGGCAGGCTTCCCGCTCGAGCTTCTTCCCGACCCCTTTCAATCGTGTCTCCTTGTCGACGCAAAGGTAACTGATTCGAGCGAATCCACCCTCGACGCCAATCTGCGGGATGCAATGCATCGCAAGAAATCCTATCACCCTCGTGTCATCCCTCTCGGCAACGAGAAGGTCTTCCTTTTCGTCATTTAACAATACTGTCAGTTTACGATGCACAAAGCGGGCCGATATCGGATAGCCCAGTTGGTGAAGCAGACGGCCGATCTGCGTCGCGTCCGACAACCTGGCTCTGCGGATCAACGCTCGGGGATTGCTACTGGCAAATTCTGCTTTGGGCATCTTGTCATAGCTGCCTTTCCCCTTCTAAACTACAAAGAGTTTCTTAACGTCTCGGTGCTCGAAATTCCTCCTCGTGGAATTCTGGCTGCGCTGCGTCCTACCTCTTGTCGCTTTGCCGAAACTCGGGTAGATAGCCGACGTCGGTGCAAAAACAACCATTCAAACGACTGTCATGGAAACCGCTTCGACCACGCCGAAGAGTACGGACCTAAAGATTTCCGTGCGCCAGCTGCGGGAAAGTGAATTGGCAACGGCCGATCATATCACGCGCGTGGCTTTCGGCACGTTCATGGGGCTGGCTGATCCGGCTTCGTTCATGGGGGATGCAGCCTACGTGCGCACCCGCTGGAAGGCCGATCCAGCATCCGCCTTCGCTGCCGCAACCGACGACGAGATTGTCGGTTCAAATTTTGCCGCGAATTGGGGCACCGTCGGTTTTTTTGGACCGCTGACCATCCGACCTGACCTCTGGGATCAAGGCGTGGGTAGGCGACTCATCGAACCGGTTATGGACTGTTTTGACCGCTGGCGAACCCGGCACGCCGGGCTTTTCACTTTCGCGCACAGCCCGAAGCATCTTGGTTTGTATCAGAAGTTCGGCTTCTTCCCCCGCTTTCTGACCGCACTCTTGTCCAAGCCAGTCCAGGCGAGCGGGCACGCTTTAACGTGGGCGAAGTTTTCGGATGCAAGTGATGGCGCAAGCGGTTTACTCGACGCTTGCCGTGATACAACCGAAACCGTCTTTGAGGGACTGGATACGAGTCGTGAGATCCAAGCGGTGGCCAATCAGAAGCTTGGCGACACTGTTCTTCTCTGGAGTGAAGGCAATTTGTCAGGCTTTGCGGTCTGCCACTGCGGAGCCGGAACCGAGGCCGGGAGTGGGGTCTGTTACGTGAAATTTGGCGTTGTTCGTTCAGGCCAGGGCGCCGAGCGCGACTTTAATCGCTTGCTCTACGCGTGTGAGGAATTCGCGGCGGCGCAAGGTGCCTCGCGCCTTGTCGTCGGAGTTAATACTGCGCGCGAGAACGCCTATCGTCAGGTGCTGGCGCGTGGCTTTCGCGCCGATTTTCTCGGTGTGTCAATGGCGAGACCCAACCAGGCCGGTTATAACCGACCCGATGTCTTCTTGATCGACGATTGGCGCTGACCAATTGCCAGAGAAACATAAGGCTCTTCCACCGCCAGTGAAGCTCCGTTTGTGCGGATGACTTCTTGATACCAGTAGAAGCTCTTCTTCTTGATGCGTCTTAAATCCTTTTCGTCTGTCTCGTCGCGATTGACGTAAACAAAGCCGTATCGTTTTTGATAGCCGTTGAGCCAGCTGAGAAGATCCGTAAATGACCAGCTGCAATAGCCGATCAGATCAACGCCATCGCTGATCGCCTGCCGACATTCACGCAGATGAGCATCAAGGTAGGCGATCCGATAGCTATCATTGATAACATCCCCTGGCTCGAGCGTGTCGAATTCGCCCAAGCCATTCTCGGTGATGAATACCGGAAGTCTGTAACGGCTGGTGATTCGCCGAAGCCCAACCCGCAAGCCAATCGGGTCGATCGCCCAATCCCAGTTGGAAGTCTCCAAATGGGAATTTCGCGCTGTTCTATACAGGCCTGGAACGCCGACCGACTGAGTCGTTCCCTTCTTTCCCGTGGTGTTAAGAGCGCCTTCCGAGACTCCGTCCAGCGGGTTCCATCCATAGGTCAGGGTGTGATAGTAGTTAACGCCGACAAAGTCGGGAGTTCCCTTTTCGAGGAGTTCGAAGTCTCCGTCTTTGATGGTGGGAGCGAGTCTCTCTCGTTGCAAATAGTTGAAGGCAACTTGCGGGTATCTAGCCCAGCAATAGACGTCCAACCACCAGTTGTTGGTAAACTCCTCCGCATTCTCGAAGGCGAGTATATCCTTGGGATGACTTGAAAGCGGATACGCGGGAGAATAAGCGAAACTTGGGCCGATCTGACCATTCGGCACGTGTTCTCGGAATGATTGGATCGCCTTGGCATTAGCCAGAAATGCAATGTGATTCGCTTCATAAAATCGTTTGGAGTCTTTCACACCAGGCGGATGCATGGCGGTAATGAAGCCGTGTCGAGAGTTGAAGTTCTGCTCGTTAAGCGACACCCAATACTTCACTCGATCCCCGAACCGCTTATAAAGCGTGATACAATAATCATCAAAGTCATTGATGATCTGGCGTGATTCCCAGGCTCCGTATTCATCCATGAGGGCCTGAGGAACGTCCCAATGATACAGGGTCAAGATGGGTTGGACATCGTGAGCGAGCAGTTCGTCGATGACGCGATCATAGAACGAGAGGCCGGCTTGGTTGATATCGCCTCGCCCGGAAGGAAACACGCGCGGCCAACTCACCGAGAAGCGATAGGCGTTCAGTCCCATCTCGGCCATCAAGGCGACATCCTCCTGGTAGCGCTGATAGTGGCCGACCGCCATATCGCCATTGCTCCCCTTGTAGGTCTTCCCAGGGATTTTTGTGAAGATATCCCACACGCTGGGGCCTTTGCCATCGACATTCCAAGCGCCCTCCACCTGGTACGCGGCCGAGGCGGCTCCCCAGAGGAACTTCTGCGGAAACGGAGAGAGATTTTGGTGAATCATAGAAGAGCCTTACACAAATTCTCGAGGGCTGTGAACCGTGCGTTCGCTGATGATAGGTGGTGGACTGCCTTTGCCCGTCCCGACCAGCAACAGCATGGAAGCGGGTCCCTTTATTTTCTGGGATCGGGTTTGTCCGAGGGGTTGACTGGCCGCCGGTATGCCTGCCGCTGTGAGAACGGCTTACCGCCATTCATGTTTCGGATACTGGCGCTGCAGCTGCTGCTTTAGCTTCGGGTAAGCCTCGGCCCAGAACGATCCGAGGTTCTCCGTAATCTGAACGGGACGAAAATTTGGGGCAAGCACATGGATAAGCAACGTCATCCGTCCTGCGGCGATCTTGAGGTCACTGGTGACGCCATACAGGTCCTGAATACGGGCACCGACAAATGGCCGCCCATCTGCCGGGTAGGTGATTTTTGCGCGGTGGCCTCCCGGAAGCTCGATGCGTTCGGGCGCGTGTCTGTCGACGAGTTGCTGGTGAGCGGGCGAAAGCAGGGCTCGTGCGAGGTTTAAGATCGGCCGGTCCTTGATGTCGCGATAGCTGGTGGCACCCTCGCAAGCGAGCTGGATGAGGTATTCGCGCTCGGTTGAGCCGATCGGTGGGATTTGCTCCTCGGGAAGAGCTGCGGCGAGAAAATTGACACGCGCGATCCATTGTTCCAACGCATCGTTCCACTGGGTAAGCGTGAGGTCTCCGGCGGCCACGGCGGCGGCCAGACAAGCCGATGCTTCTGCTGAAGGCTCCGCGTCTCGGTCTTGCGAATCGATCACCAGGTCGCGAAAGATCCTTTCCCGACGGACAACCACACGATTCTGCGACCTGTCAAAATGGTGGGCGACGCGCTCTTCAAAATCCTTTGGGAACATCTCGCGCAGCCAGCGCTCTTCAATTTGCGTTGCCAGCGAGAGGAGCACTCGTGCCTCCCCGCTGCGACCTTCGATCTCCGTGATTTCGGCTGCGACGATGAGACGGCTGTTCTGGGCGACGCTGGCGCGAGCTAGCTG
>DATLIT010000425.1:0-9812 GCA_035539295.1 Terrimicrobiaceae bacterium
ATCAATGTCCATCCGGAGTATCGGCTGCCGCCGGGTCATTATCGCTATGCGTTGCGCCTGCGCCCATTGCTTGCCGACGATGATCCAACGGTCGTGGGTAGCGAGCGTCTGCGGATTGAAGTGGCTGGGCAAGTCGGCTGAGGGGTTATGAGTGCGCGGACGCTTCAGAGCCGATTTTCCCTCTTGCGAAAAGCTTTGCGACGCGGACCGCATCCGCCTTACGATTCGCAATCGGAAATGCGTGCGGTGAGCACGGCCGAAGTCTGCCTTCTCGATGACAGAGATTGAAAACGAAACGACGGCGGTCATTCCAGCAGAGAATGAATCGTGGGATCATATCCTACCGACTCTGGAGAGTCTGCGAAAGCAAACCGTCGTTCTAGCGAAGGTGATTTTTGTCGACGACGCCTCCCCGACGCCGCTGACGCCACCTGTCTCCGATTCGAAACTCATGGTGATACGGAACGAGAAGAACCTGGGCATCTCGGGCAGCCGGAATCATGGCGCCGAGGTCGCTAACACGGAGTTCGTGCTTTTCATCAATTGTGGCATCACTCTTCCGCCCACATGGCACGAAGTTGTTCGATCGCACATGCAGGCTCATCCCAAAGCGGGGCTGGCGAGCACGCGAGTGGTATCAAACAGGCCGGACGATCTAATGACCCGCTGGCGCTTTCGCTTCCTGGAAAATCCCTTTACTTGGACAAGACAAACGCGCAAAGTCCCGTGGCTCATGGGCCACGTTGTGATTGCCCGAAGACGGATCCTTTTGGAAATCGGCGGATATGATCAGGACCTTCGAGTCAGCCAGGAAGATGGCGATATCTGCCAACGTCTGAACGAGGCCGGCTATGAGGTCTGGCAGGTGGATGGGCCCGATGGGGTATCCTACGAAACAAATACCCTCGAGCTGATGGCGAAAAAAGCCATCCGCAATCGTGGATGGTCTCTGTCCAAAGAAGCATACCCAGGGCGTGATCTTAGAACATTCGACGCGCGCGGGGCTCTTAAGGATCAAAACGCGTTTCTGGTCTCCGGCGTGCTTCGCAATCTTGGGAAGGGCAGAATTCGTCTCGCCCTCGCCAGCGTGGCCATTTGGCTGCGCGCTCGAAAGCTGATCTTGGAGGCAGACCGTCAGCCGCCTGGCCGCTAGTTGGCCGTCCCCTGGGCTAGAGAACTGATTCGGCGTTTCGGTCTCGGCAACACCGGGCTGCTACATAATCCGCCTCCGGCAGGATAAACTTGCGCACTTCCACTTCGGCGTGCATAGCACGAAACTCACGCACGAGCATCTCGGCGAGCTCGGTCGCCAGCGTTTCAATGAGGTGCCTGGGACGCGAACGTGCCAGCTTGATGATCCGCTGAGCGGCAGCTTGATAGTCGACCGTGCGATGTATGTCGTCCGCCAGGACCGCAAAAGTCTCCAATGGAGTGATGACAGCATCGACTTCGAGGCGTTGAGGGTTGTCGCGCTCGGCATCGGTCACCCCCACCGCCGCGTCGACCTTGAGTCCTTTGATAATGATCACGTTCATATCGGGGAACAACTCGTGCAGGATCTTTCCTAGCCGCGGAAGGACACTTCGCGCACTGCTTTGGCACCAAAGCGAGCCTGCAGCTTCCGGACGATGTCGCGTTTCCACGAGCGATCGAGTTCGTAGCGCACGGCGGGTTGGATGACCTGCACGGTCAAAACGCCGTCGCGAACCGAGACCGGCACCGAATGTGCGGCCAGGAAGTCGCCGACAATCTCGCGCCATGCGGAACGGATCTCTTGTTCATTCAGCCGCTCGGTAAGGCCAAGCTTGCGAAGGAGCTTTTTTAAGGCGTCGGAGGCATGGATGCACCGCTCGCGAGGAACCGGCTCTTCGGGCAGTCCTCGCCACTCCTGGAGCACTCGTCTGCGAATTTCCTCGCTACGCATCAACAAAAAGGCCCCCGTGGTTGCGGAGGCCGGCACAGAGGGACCTGAGAGCTTGAGGGGCTATTCGCCGTCGTCTCCGATAGCCTCGACAGGACAGCCCTCCTGCGCCTCCTTGCAGAGAGCTTCTTCCTCGGGAGTTTCCGGTTGCTTGTAGACGTAGCTGTGGCCGCCATCGTCGTCGCGCTTGAAATTTGCAGGCGCGGTTTCACGGCAAAGATCGCAGTCGATGCATTGATCGTCCACGAAGTATTTGCCAACGACATTTTGCGCGTATTTGTTTGCTAGATCTGCCATAGGTATTTCCTCCTCCGTCGCCGCAAACTACGGTCCCATGTGCGGATTGCAATCGTTTTTTGGCCTCGGCGCGGGCGAAGGCGGCCCTTCACGCCGGCAGCGCACACCGCCCCCGCCGGACAGTGCAATCTGTATCGTCCTTGTCGAAGTCGAACCTTACCGATGGGCTCAGCTGGCCGGGTCGAGCCGCCATCTTGCTTAACCTCCCGATATAATGCCTTGCCGGAGGTCCCCGGAGGAGATTTGTCTTTTGCAATTAGAGCGAGCATACTCGACGCCAGATTGACTGCACATGGAAACACCCTCACCCGATCCCGTCCTTCCGGGCGAAGGCCGCCACGTTCTCCACCTCTTTTTCCGCGTCGATTACGCGGCATGGGATTTACTGGAGGGTAGCCATCGAATCGCCGCCAAGACCGCCCTGGCCTCACTGGTTCAGGAAATCCGGGCTACTCCAGCGACGCAGCTGCTCACCTTTAGCATTGTCTCCCCAAAGGCTGATCTCGGATTCATGTTGTTAACCAGTGATCTACACATCGCGGATGCCTATGCTAAGCAGCTCGCATTGGCGCTTGGCCCCGGCATTCTCATGCCTGAATTCTCCTGGTTCTCGATGACAGAACGCAGTGAATACACCACGAGTGAGAGCGAGTATGCGCAACAGCTCGAAAGAGAGGAGAGCATCGCTGCCGATTCGCCGGAAGCGAAGGAAAAAATTGAGGCATTCCGCACGCGGATGGCGAAGTATCTTAAGGATCGACTCGAGCCAAACCTTCCCGATTGGCCGGTCGTCTGCTTTTATCCAATGTCCAAGCGGCGCGGCGGATTAGGACAGAACTGGTACGCTTTGGACTTTGATTCTCGCAAGAAGCTCATGGGAGGTCATGCGCGTGTGGGACGGAAGTATTCTGGACGCGTGCTCCAGTTGATCACTGGTTCGACCGGTCTTGATGATATGGAATGGGGAGTTACGCTGTTTGCTCGGACGACTTCGGAGATCAAGGCAATCGTTTACGAGATGCGCTTCGATGAAGTAAGTGCGCACTACGCCGAGTTTGGCGAGTTTTTCGTCGGCCTGCAGATGCCGCTTGATTTGCTCTTCGCGCGCTTGAATTTGTGAGGAAAAGAGGGCGACGCTTGAAATGACTGAGAAACTTGATCGCCTGGAGTCCCTGCTTCGCGCCCACGCGCCTCTGCTGGTGGCCTATTCCGGAGGGGTCGACAGCACCTGCCTCCTAGCCGTCGCGTATCGCACCCTTGGGAACAAGGTTCTGGGAGTGATCGCCGATAGTCCCAGTCTTCCGCGAAAAGCCCTCGCCTCTGCGCTTAGCGTGGCGCAGGGCCTCAAGGTGGGTGTCGAAGTCATCGCCACTCGAGAGCTTGAAAATCCGCTGTATGTCAACAACCCTCCGAACCGCTGCTATTTTTGCAAGACGGAGCTCTTTTCAAGGATGAATGCGCTTGCGGCGGAACGCGGCTTTGCCGCCATCGCCTACGGAGAAAACGCTGACGATCCGGCGGATTTGCGACCCGGATCGCGCGCGGCCGCGGAATTCGCGGTCTTGGCGCCGCTCAAGCAGGCTGATTTGACGAAAGCTGAGGTTCGACACCTTTCCAGGATCTATGGATTGCCGACGGCCGATTCACCGGCGCAGCCGTGTTTGTCATCACGCATCCCACATGGCACTCCGGTGACTTCCGAGGCCCTCTCACTAGTCGAACGCGGTGAGGAGGCGATGCGCTCGCTCGGCTTCCGAATCTTTCGCGTTCGTTATTTGCCACCTTCCGGTGCACGCGTCCAAGTTGCACGCGACGAAATGCCCTCCGTCGCCGAGGTGGGCTCGCGGCTCTTCGAGGCTCTGCGAAAAGCGGGTTTCGATTTCGTCGAAATCGATCCCCAGGGCTACCGTTCGCCCTCACTCTGACTGCTGGAGAGGAGTTGCGGACGTTGGCGATCTCTATCTGCCGCAACGTAGAGATTTTCTAAGTCGCGTCGCGAGTAGCCGGCATACTTCGGTTCGCTTAAAATCCGCGATTCTTACGAAACGAGCTGGGGTTTAGAAGGCGCCGCCGTCTTTCGAGCACCGTGTGCGGTCTGGGCCCTTCGAATTGAGGCGAGTGTCACGAAGGCGATCTCTGTCACGACGAAGAGCAGTGCCCAACCGAAACCTCCGGTTCCGAAACCATAGCTGTGCAAACCGACTCCGAGAACGAAGTTGACACCATACCACGCCATGAGCACGCCTTGGAAGGCGAGCACCGAGCCAACAGCCATCCCAAAGCCGGCCCATTTGCCGGCGATTCGTCCGTGGAGGACAATCAGGTAACCAAGGAGAGTGATCAACGCCCAGGTCTCCTTGGGATCCCAGTCCCAAAATCTCCCCCAGGAATAATTCGCCCACACTCCACCCAGAATAGTCCCGGTTGCCAGCAAAAGGACGCCAACCTGCAAAGTCCGGTAGAGGTAATTGTACAAAGACGACTCGGGCGTCGTTCCCTTGATCACCTTGATCAACGCGATGTGGCCGATTCCCAGTGCGAGCGCAAACGCCGCGTAACTTAACGTGATGCTAAGGACATGCGTCGTCAGCCAGAAATTGTCGCGCAGAACGGGAACAAGGGGATGAATAGAGCGATCCAGCGCCAGCGTCTGCGTGTCGGCAAGAATCAGCGAGACCACTGCCACCGGCACAGCCCCGAGCAGGAAATAGCGACTGCGATAGATCGCTTCAAAGACAAGCGCGAAAAGTATGGTGCCGAAGGCAACCCACACGACCGACTCGTACATATTAGTGACGGGCGGGCGCCCGGCGATCGCGATGCGAGCGGCAAATCCGGCTGCCTGCAGGAGAAATCCGCTTCCTGCTAGGACCCACGCAACGGCATAACCTCCCGCGCGAAGCCCGGAAAGCAGCAAGACAATACCTGCCGCCGCATAGCATATCCAGGCCCACCTAAACGGATGGGCCCTCTGGTAAAGCGTCTCGAGCTGGATCTTCCAAGCCGGCGGCTGAAACTGAGGCTCCACGGCGGACCATTTCACTCGCAACGCCTCAGCTTCGCGAGCGAAGGTCGCGTCGTCGCCGGCGTTAAACGCCTGCCGCAGCGCCCGAACGTCGTCACTTGTCCCGAGAACCGGCAGCCATTGCGCATCAGCGGCCCGAGAGTTTGCGACGAAGCGGAAAGCCGAGCCACCGACGAGCGATTCAAACTCGGCCATTCGAAATCCAACATCAGCCGCCTCCTTCAGCAGCCCGGTTGGTCTCGGATTGCCCGGGCGGGCTCGCAATTCCTGCGCCTCGCTCAGGAGCCTCAGGAGTTCACGATTGGAGGCGAGTTCCTGATAACTAAACAGTTTGCGCGATGTGTCGAGCCCTGTCGCCTCCTTCAGCGGCCGGTGATTAACAAGAATAATAGGCTTCTGATCCCAGCCTTGGGGAGCTAGCCAGAGAGTGGTAATTAGTTCCATCGCACTTATCTTCCGGCCATCGATGGCCAGCGACGTCTTGCCGGAGAGTCCAAGAAGTGCCTCCTCCGTAAACACCAGGAAAGGCTTCTTGCGGCCACCTTCTTGCACTGTGGCCTGCTCCAAAGCAGAGTAATCAACGCCCAAGGCAGCCTGCAATGCAAGGAGCAGGAGAACACAACACATCCTCATGGCCTCGTAAGGTTGCCTCTCCTCTGCTTAAGTGCAAGTCGAAGAAGCCAGCGGATGCATTGGGAAACGTCAGGTCAATTCCGTCGAAGAGACCGGCGTGCAGCACAAACTCGCCCCATGTTGCTAGCAAATGCTTATGACTGACTACGATGCAAACACACACCACCTTAGAGCCAAGAAGGAAGAAAAGGACCGCGGCGACAATCAGCAACCTCGAGCTTGGCGAAGACCGCGGTAGAGTGGGCGGGCCGGGAACCGGCGGCGAGCGGTTTGTTCAGCCCCTTGGACGGTGATCGTCTTATAGATAGTCCCGGCGCCGAGCTTTTGGGTTGCATGGAAGTTAAGAACTTGGATAGATGAGTAGATGCGGCCGACCACCATCGCGCATCATTCCAGCAGTGGGTCGAGTGAGGAGATGAGGCCGGCAATGGATAGGAGCGGGGGCGCGGCAGAATGATAACGCGCCTGGTGCTCTCCGCCGGCTTGTTGATTGGCGTAATCGTGGCGATCTCGCTGGCTCAAGCTCCCCTTGAGACAGCTCCCCTTGAGACGACACCGATAATGCCACCGGCTGCCCCACCACCGGCTCAGGAAAGCCCGGCTTCTTCTCCGACACCCGCTCGGTTACCGGACCAGCAAACTCGCCCCTTGGCGCCTGTTCCGGATCAGGGCACTGTGCGAGGAGCTGAGCCGTTGAACCCGCTGTTGCCCGGCGCCACTCCGGCTCCGGACATCTACACCACGGGTGAGCCGACCGAGCCACCACCTGGCCCAACCCGGGCTCCGGACATCGACACCGCGCGTGAACCGACCACGCTCCGACCTGGACAACCGACCACGCTGCAACCCGGACAACCAACCACGCTGCCACCCGGACAACCGACCACGCTGCCACCCGGACAGGAGATGCTGCTCCTCGAGGAAGGACAGGTCACCGGGCTGCCCGAGGAGTCGCGCCGGCGCTGGCGCATCATTCCGCTGCTTTCCGGGGGCGTGGTCTATGATGATAACATTTTCCTGTCCAATCAAGATCCCGTTGCTGACGTCATCTGGACTTTATCGTTTGGGGGGATTTATGAGTTGGGCGATTTTCGTAACCAGACGGAGAATTATCTCTCGGCTCAGTGGATCGGAAATCCAGCCATTTATACCAAAAATTCGGAACAAAATGCTTTCAACCAGTATGCGGCTCTGACTTTGCAGTATCGGTTCAATCGGCTCGTCTTGCGGTTGGACAGCAGCTTCAGTCACGTCAAAGGGGCTAATCGCGAAGTCAACACGATCACTACGACGACGGAGTTCCGGAATTCCTTGCTTTTTAGATACGACTACAGTGCGAAGACCAGTTTCGATCTAACGCTCTCGCAAGATACTTCCCTCACCGAGGATTTTCAGAACAACAGTCGCTATGAGGGAAGCGCCGGAATGGATTACCTGATTATGCCGAAGACAAAGCTTGGGGCGCGGGGCGCAGTAGGTGTGCTAACCTCCACAGACGATCCAATCCAATTTTATCAACAAGCGCTGGCGCGTGTAGAATATACGCCCTTAGCCAAGCTAACGTTCACGTTCGAGGGGGGCCTGCAGTTTCTCGAATTCCAAGGTAGCGACAAGGTCAAGATCGATCCCGTTTTCAATTTAGGTGTCCAATATGACCCCTTCCCGGGGACGGCCTTGGGTTTCTTCGGGTATCGTAACGTCGTGAGCTCCACGACGTTGGAGGGGCAGGATTTCATTGCCACTGGTTTCGAACTGCGGGTGCAACAGGGGTTCTTGCAGAAGTTTACCGCGGCTGTCGGCGTCGGTTACGAAAACGATTCATATTTCGCAACCACTGCAGAGACGCCTACCGACCGGGTAGACAATTATCTGTTTATCCGGCCCCGCCTGACCTATGCTTTCGTTGACTGGTTCTCAGCAAGCATATTTTTTGAGTTCCGGCAAAACACCAGCACTCAAGAGACCAATGGTTTTGACAACAACAGAGCGGGAATCGACATACTCACCCGATTCTAGATTTTCTTAAGGCTTTACACCCAAGTTCAACATATTCTATGGAGGCACAGACGAAAAGCATGCTAACTTCCTGCACGTCAGATAATCGAGGGTTGCAGAAGCGTGTCACAATTTCAACGGGGACGCTCGCAAAGAAAGTTGGCAGTGCGCTCTTGCAGGCCACTGCGTTCGCCATGTTTCTCGTTGCTTGTTCAACGCCGGAAACTCCCCCGGATCAGCTGCCGCGGCAAGCAATGTTGGATACGGACTACCGTTTATCTCCCGATGATCTGCTCGATTTTCGCATCTACCAGGAACCTGATTTTGATGCCGTCATCCGCGTTTCCGGCGACGGGTCGGCGATATTTCCGATGATTGGAAAGATCGATGTCGCGGACAAGACGATCGGCCAAGCCACGGAGATCCTGCGCAAGCGCTACATGGAAGGTTTCCTCGCTAATCCGCAGGTGAACCTCACCGTCCGAGCTTACGCTCGCAAGGTGTTTACCATTCTCGGACAGGTTCAGAAACCAGGCACCTACCAGTTTGAGGCCGGTCAACCGCTGACGTTACTTCAGGCCATTGGACTGGCTGGAGGGTATACCCGCATTGCCAACCCGAATAACGTTACCGTCAAGCGCAGCGCTGGCGGGGCTGAGAATGTGTATCATTTTAATGCAAAAAAGATGGCGAAATCGCCGGAAAGTTATTCGACCTTCCGGATCATGCCAGGCGACGTGATCACCGTCGCTGAATCGATATTTTAGACATGGCTGACATTCCTTCTGACAAACAGCTCTCCGAACTCCTCGGCGGAGGGGAGAGCGAATCCACTTCCGGAGTGGACTTTGGGTATTATTTACACCTTCTCCTCCGCTACATTTGGCTGTTTCTGGCGATTGCCCTCATCTGTGCGGCCGTCGGAGCATACATGGCGCTTCGGCAGCCCGAGAAATATACTGCGACCGCCGTCATTCAAGTCGAGCAGCAGGAACAGCGCGTTCTGAAAACGGAAGAAACGGTGCGCCTCGAATCGCCCGACTTTTTGACCACGTTTGTGGCAACCTTGACCGGCGATTCGTTTCTCGTGCGCGTGGCCAAGGCCGCCAATCTGTTGAACGACCCGGAATTCTTCGCACCGCGGCCAGAACCCTATACAGATGCGGAAATCGCCGATCGCATGCGGTCTATCGTTTCGGCAGAAGTTCGCAAGCTTTCTACGAGTCTCACCCGTCTGATCGATGTATCGGTGACAGATACCGATCCGAAGCGGGCCGAGTTGATCGCCGGGACCCTGGTCAAGGAATTCACGCGCCAAGCGATCGAGCAGCGCATGGCCGCGGCGCAGGTCGCCAACGATTTCCTGCGTGATGAAGCCGAGAAGCTCAAGACCAAGTTGGAGACCTCCGAGCAGAAACTGCAGAAGTATAAGGAAGAGCAGAATGCTGTCTCTCTCCAAGAGGACCAGAATATCACCGTTCAAAAGCTCAAGGAGCTGAACGCCCAAGTCGGTGAGGCAAAGAATCAGCGTATCAAGCTCGAGTCGGATATGGATCTCCTCAAAAGGATACCTGCGACAGACTTGGATCAGATGCTGCAGATCCCAAGTGTGAGCGCAATCGAGCAGGTGCAGGCTCTTCGTGCCCAAATCAACACGGCGGAGGCTAACTTGGCGGCGACCAAAAAGCGCTACTTGCCGCAGCATCCCCAAACCATACAGGCCACCTCGCAGCTTGAGCAGCTGAAGTCTGCGCTTTCCGCTACGCTCAAGAACGCGGGCGAGATTGTCAACACCCAGTACCAAGCAGCGGTCGATGCTGAAAACAAGTTGAACGAAGCGCTCAAGGAGCAAGAACAGAACGCCCTCGATTTAAATAAGATTGCCATTCCTTACAATGTTCTCCAGCGGGAAGTCGATTCCGACCGCGCGATGTACGACGC
>DATLIT010000426.1:0-2789 GCA_035539295.1 Terrimicrobiaceae bacterium
ATCGACGCGCTGGAGCGGGGAGTCGCGGCCGCGGGCCGGAAGGCCGAAGATCCGCCGACGCCGCCTTCCCAGCCGGCCCCGACGATCAATACCTTTAAGACGAGCGTGCTCGACCAAGTGGACCTGTCTCTGTCGTTAACCCCCGAAGAGTACGCTATCCGGCTGAAGAAGACCCAGGCGAAGCTTCGCGAGCTGCAGCACCAGATCTACCTGCGGCGCGTGCCCGTCGTCATCGCTTACGAGGGGTGGGACGCGGCCGGCAAGGGGGGCAATATCCGCCGGCTGACCCAAAATCTGGATCCGCGGGGGTACGAGGTTGTGCCCGTCGCGGCCCCAAACGACATCGAGAAAGCTCACCATTACCTGTGGCGTTTTTGGGCGCAGCTGCCCAAGGCAGGGCACATCACTATCTTCGACCGGACGTGGTACGGCCGCGTACTAGTCGAGCGGGTGGAAGCGTTCTGCACGGAGGCTCAGTGGCGGCGGGCGTACCGGGAGATCAACGGAATGGAGCAGCAACTGGTGCACTTCGGGACGGTCCTCCTAAAGTTCTGGCTGCACATCGATCCCGACGAGCAGTTGCGGCGCTTTCGGGAGCGCCAGGAAATGGCCCACAAGCAGTGGAAGATCACCGACGAGGACTGGCGAAATCGGGAGAAGCTGGACCAGTACCGCGACGCCGTTGAGGAGATGTTGCACCGCACCACCACGCCGCACGCACCGTGGACGATCGTCGAATCGAACTGCAAACGGTATTCCCGCGCCAAGGTCCTGGAGACCGTCTGCGAGGCGATCCGCCAGCGCCTGAAGTGAGCCTTGAAGTCGTAAAGTGGTCCAGCAATAGCGTTGCGCCTCCCTGCATTAGCCGTTGGCTTAAGCCGGATCAGTTCAAGCTGAACCGGTTTCCTGCCTGGAGCTTTGGGGGGCCGAAGAAGGAAAGGGCCATGGAGAACTATTCCACCGTGAAGAGCGCCCAACGCTTGAGCGCAACATCGTCTATACGTCTTAGCAGACATATTTTGGTCATTGACGTCTGATCGTTCACGGGCGGGCTAGTTAATTCGAAGAACTCAGGATAACGACAAGATCTATCTCTTGCACGAGCCGAGGTAATAAAGCTTGAAGCCAAAAAAGTCTCCCGCAGCTGTCGGCCGGTCGTTTGGTTTTTATCGCGACCGGCGAATCGCGAGAGGGCGGCCTCCTCCGGAAAGGGGAGACGTCAGTCGGTCGGCCTGGGCGGCGCCGGCTTCAGTCGTGAGTGGCCATCTATGAAAAACCAGCGGCCGGAAGTGAGCCGGGAATTCGAGGGTCGCATTGACACCAACAATTGAGAACACTGAAACCGCTATGCGTTACAAACTATTAGGAAAAAGCGGGCTCCGGGTCTCCGAGCTTTGCCTGGGCACGATGACTTTCGGGGAAGCCTGGAAAGACTGGGGCCTCGCCACATCGAAAGAAGAAAGCCGAAAAATCTTTGACGGTTTCGCGGAGGCCGGCGGCAATTTCATCGACACCGCCAACAAATATAACGAGGGCGCGAGTGAGAGCCTGCTGGGCGAATTCATTGAATCCGACCGGGACCACTTCGTCGTCGCCACAAAATACACGCTCTTCACGCGCCAGGGCGATCCCAACGCGTGCGGCAATCACCGCAAGAACATGGCCCGCGCCCTTGAGGCCAGCCTCAAGCGGCTCAAGACCGACTACATCGACCTCTATTGGGTTCATGCCTGGGATTTCATGACTCCGGTCGAGGAGGTCATGCGAGGACTTGATGACATGGTTCGCGCCGGAAAAGTGCTCTATGTGGGCATCTCTGACACGCCGGCCTGGATTGTGTCGCAAGCGAACACACTCGCTCAGGTCCATGGCTGGAGCCCATTCGTTGGGTTGCAAGTTGAATACAGCCTCGCGCAGCGCGAACCGGAACGCGACCTGCTTCCGATGGCCCGCGCGTTTGATATTGGCGTCACCGCATGGTCTCCACTGGCCGGTGGCATTCTCAGCGGCAAGTATGCCAAGGGAACGAAGACAAATGCCGAAACCGCTCGCTTCAGCGGCGAAGATAACCCTCCGGATGAACGTAAGCTGCAAATCGGAGAGACCGTCACGCAGTTGGCAGATGAAATAGGACGGTCCGCTTCGCAGGTGTCGCTTAACTGGCTGCGCCAGCGCGAAAACGTCGTTATTCCGATTATCGGAGCTCGCCGCGCCGCGCAAATTGAGGACAACCTGAAGTCTCTTGATTGGCAGCTAACGGATGAACAATTGGCCAAGCTGGACGACGCCACCAAAATCGAACTTGGCTTCCCGCATGACTTCTTGATCAACGATTTCGTCAAGCAGATGGTGTTCGGCGGGACCCACGCCTCCATCGATAATCATCGCAGGTGAAGCAACTGCATTCCAGTTCGCTGATTTGCGAATGTCGCGATTTGGAACCGACAACGGAGAACATCCAACCACTCAACGGGCCGTTAGTTCCCAGCGCGATAGCTGCCAAAGACTGCGGTCTACTCTGTCGTGGGTTGGAGCCAAAGACCGTTTGACGTAGATTCTTGCGGAACCTCTGGCGAACGAACGTTTGGCCCCGACAGCGCAGAAGGAAGATCACGGAGGTGCCGATCCCCATCATCGCAAAGCCGACCAGCGCCAGCCAGCCGCTCGGGGCGAAAAACACCAGCAGAACGCCTGCGCCGAGCACCCCGAGCAGAACCCGCGCCACGGCGGTCGGCGAATATCGCTCGACGAACGGATCCGCGAAGAACCGCGTCACGGCCTGTGCCCAG
>DATLIT010000427.1:0-3790 GCA_035539295.1 Terrimicrobiaceae bacterium
GTTCAGGCATGCAGGCGAATTTCCGGGAAGAGCGTCGTCTCGCTTTGATGGAAAAGCCGATCGTCGAAACCGGCACTGTGTCGTTCCTTCCTCCAGACATGTTTCGGCGAGAGGTCAACGGCGGCAGTTTGACCATTTGCAACGGCGACACTCTTTGGATCTTTTATCCGCAGTTTGGCGAAGTCGAAAAATACACGCTCTCGTCCAATCGCCGGCTGCGCGAGTCGATTTCGGCCATGACTTCTAGCTTTGGACTCCAAGAGCTCGCCAAGAACTACCGAGTCGAAGCCTCGCAAATCGCTGACGGCTACACGATCAAGCTCTATCCAAAGACCTCCAGCCTGCGCAGAGCAGTTTCGGAAATCCACGTCGATATCTCCAATCAGCTCTACGCCAAGCGCGTGGAGATTTTTGGCGCCGACGGAGACCGAACTACGATCACCTTTTCCGGCGAGCGAAAAGCAAAGCTGTCACCGGAAGACTTCCGCTTTCAGCCCCCCGCGGGAGTTCGCGTCTCGGAACCGATGGGCTAAGGCGTTTCACGAAAATGATCTGCCCGCGATGAATCTCGAAATCTCGCAACAGCGATCTCCCCATCGAGGGCCTTGCGGCGCCGGGACGCCGCAATAGTAACCCTCTACGTCTCGATAACGACGTCGCCCTCGAAGCGATCGGAAGCAGAGAAACGCACTGGCCCGCGCACCGTCAATTTGCGGCAGTGCAGCAGCGAAGGCACACCATTAGCTAGCGCGGCGTCCAATTGATCGACGAGCTTAAAGTGGTCACCATCAAGCTCGATTTCCGGCGGAATTCCCTTGCGCTCGGGCGCAAGCATCGCCCTGCCGTCATCGCTGATCACATAGGCATCGGAGCGGAGGGCGAGAAGATCGGCGGTTGTCTTAACAGGGGCAAAGCGCGTCCGCGGAACAACGACCGCCCCGGCTCCGGGGAAACACTCAATCGCGGCGCCCATGGCAGTCTCGAGTTGATAGACCGGAAGCGATTTCTTGTTGCGCGGATCCACCGTTTTCTTGTTCCGGATTACCGGCAAGGGCAAGAGACCGCCATTGCGGTCAAGCGCCTCTGCCAAGCGATCAAGCCGCAGCCAAAGATTGTTCGTGTTGAAGTAGCGATGGCGATCGATGTCCTGAAAAGCGCCCATATCTTCGTCCGAACACTGGGCGGATTCGCGCAGGAGGAATTGGCCATCGCTGGCCCTCTTGGCAAGGTGGCCGCCTTTTCGGTCCGCACCGGTTCGCGCGGTGACCTCCATTAAAAAGGGCATGTCAGAGCTCGCGAACCAGTTCAGGAGCGCGGGGTCCAAGGTCGCACCCAGGTTGTCGGAGTTGCTCACGAATAGGTAGAGATATCCCTCTTTGATCAGACGATCGAGCATCCCCGAGCCGAGGATGGCCGGATAGAGATCTCCATGCCCGGGTGGGCACCACTCAAGATCAGGATCAGCGGGCCACTCGACAGGGGCCAGCGTGTCCACAGTAATCTTTGGCACTTTGTTCTGGAGAAGCTCAAGGGTGGCCGAATCGCCCAGTTCCGGATAACGAGCCAGATGCGCTCGAGTATCTTCACTCGTGCTGAAACTATTCATCAGCAGGAAGCGCAAATTCGCGCCAGTCTCCTTTCGGGCGGTGAGCACCTGGCGAACAATCAAGTCGAGGAAAGTATTCCCATTGCGCACCGCCAAGAGGGACTTCGCCTTTTCCAGTCCCATGCCGGTCCCCAGGCCACCGTTCAGCTTGAGCATGACGGCCTGGGCAAGCACTCCGCCGTCTTCCTTCTCCTGCGAGATCTGCTCATAGGTGGGCAGCTCTTCGACCGGATGGATCGAGCTTTCAGGAATCAAGCCGCTTTCATTGCGTGCCAGCAGGCTGAAAGAGCGCTCAAACGTGGCAATCGCCGGTTCGCTCAGACCCGCTGACTGCATCTTTTCACGAAAAGGAGAAAAGGAAGGCTTCATGGAGACGAAGGATTAAGCTTCTTTTCCGGCTCGTCGTTCGGCCTCCGCTTTAATAGCGCGAACAGTCGTTTTGGCCTCGTTGAGAGCCTGGTTCTTCAAGCCGGCGACCAAATTCGTGATCGGGACAAGAAGGTTTGTATAGCACATCAACGTCTGGCCCTTTCCGTAAGGTTCAATCCGGAGGGAACCGTCGCTCGATTTCGCCAACGGCGAGCGGAGCAAATTCCATCTGACCTCATACGAGTTCCCCTTTTGAATGTAGGTGTTTCTGACCGAGTAAGTGACGCTTTGCACGACTGGCATCTTAACCTTGTATTCCACATCCTTCGTTCCGTCGGGGTTGGTCGCGATTACCTTAGCCGCCAGCATGCCAGGCTGGTAATCGGGTGCGGCGGCATAGTCGGTAAAAAGTTCTGCGACGACTTTCGGCGACGCATTAACGACCTGGTAGAGTTTCAGCCGGGGCCAAGGCACGCCCTTGACGTCTTCGCTCAAGACAACGACTTGGCCGCTGGCGAGTTGATCGCGATCACTCTTAGGGACCTCGTCGAGAAGACCGGCTCGCAGATCAGGAAAAACGAGCATTCCGACCAAGCAGGACAGCACCATGCGTAAAACCATGCAGCTCATGTATCGTCATGGGCACAAATTTGCAAACTGACAAACATCCCGAAATCACCTTAGCCTCTCTTCGCAATCTGAAGTCCAAGCTCGCGAAGTTGTCGGGCCTCTGCACTGCTCGGCGAACTCATCATCAAATCTTCTCCCCGGTTGTTCTTCGGGAAGGCGACAACATCACGGATATTCTCAGTGCCGACGACGAGCATGACGAGGCGATCCACCCCCAGAGCAATCCCGCCGTGCGGAGGTGCGCCAAATTTGAAAGCCTTGAGCAAATGGGGAAAGAGAAGATCTTGCTTGTCTGGCGCAATGCCGAGCACTTCAAACATCTTCGCCTGCAGTTCACGCTCGTGAATCCGAATGCTCCCGCCCCCGATCTCTACTCCATTGAGAACGACATCATAGGCTTGGGCGCGAACTTTACCGAACTCGCCCGCCTCCAACAACGGAATGTCCTCGTTGCGAGGTCGCGTGAATGGGTGATGAACGGCGTTCCACTTCTGTTCCTCAGCGCTGTAAGTAAGCAGGGGAAAGTCGACCACCCACAAAAATTCGAGAGCGCTTGAGTTCTTGTTGAGGCCCAAAATCTCGGCAATTCGAAGCCGAATACGTCCCAGAACAGTGCAGACCACCTCCCATTGGTCTGCACCAAACAAGATAAGATCACCTTCCTCGATTCGGAGGCGGTCGGCCAGCGCGCTCTTCTCCGCTTCGGAGAAGAACTTCACAATGGGTGATTTCCATTCGCCATTTTCCACCTTGATAAAAGCAAGTCCCCGTGCGCCCGATTGGCGGGCGATCTCGGTTAGATTCTCCATTTGGCCGGCTGTGATCGTGGCCAGACCTTTGGCATTGATCGCCTTGACCACTCCGCCGGACTCGAGCGCCGCCCGAAATACTTTGAACTGGCTGTCGCGAAAGACATCGTTGAGAGTGACCAGTTCGAGTCCAAAACGACGGTCGGGCTTATCAACACCGTAGCCATCCATCGCCTCGTAGTAGGTCATGCGATGAAATGGACGTGGAACCTCCACGCCACGAATTACCAGAAAGATGTGCGCCAGCAGCCCCTCGACGAGTTCGAAAATATCTTCCTCAGTCACGAAGGAGACTTCCACGTCGATCTGCGTTAATTCGGTGATTCGATCGGCACGCGGATCTTCGTCGCGGAAACACTTCGCGATTTGAAAATAG
>DATLIT010000428.1:0-7431 GCA_035539295.1 Terrimicrobiaceae bacterium
AGTATCAGGCGGCTCGATTGAGGAGCCGATGCTTCATACTGCTTTAAGCATGTTCGCATCGCGAAAGAGAATCCATCGTCCGTCGGGCTCTTTGCGGAAGACTGATAACGTGGGACCAGCGCGCCGTTGGGCAGGCCCACCCTGAAGTGGAGTCACCGTCAGAAAGAGCTGATTCCAACAAAAGGCGAAGTCTCCAGCGACATCAATCTCCTGAATATCCGGCTTGCCTTCGATACGGACTTGTCCAAGGGCCGAACGGAGGGCGGATGCAAAAGCTTCTCGTCCTCGCATCGGCGGCTGATCCGGTAAGAGGAAAACCGCGTCCTCGGCTATGAGACTTGAAACCGTTTCCAAGTCGCTCTCCGCGGTGGCGCGCATCCAAGTTGTGACGACCTCTCGAATCTTCTCGCTGTTTTGATCTTTAGTTATGATCGGACGATGGTTCCACTTTCGAATGAAGCCGAGGTAGAAGAAGGTCAGGAAGAGAGCGGCATGGACGATGGAGCGCAAGCCGCTGATCTCGGGCGTCTCGATAAAATTCGTGTCCAAGAGCGGCACCGAAACGCGGGCTAAGTAGAGGTAGAAAAGAATTCCAGCGTTCACGAAGAAGGCGCCTGCAAGGAACTTGCACACGTCTTGCCAAGGAATCCTCCTGAACATGCTCGGATGCTTTGGACCGGTTGAAATCATCGGTTTGCGCGTCACCACTTGCTTGGGCGTCTTCATTGAATTGACCGAAAATGCAGTATCGACAAGGCAGGCGCAAAACGAACCTCACCAAACGTGGGGAATCAGTCGGTATCGAACCTTCCGGCAATAGTCTTCATAACCGGGCAAGTCTCTTGAGAGATACCGCTCCTCGTCGAGAAGCACGCCAACGTCATGTCACGCCTTCTGTTTTAAAGGGAGGAGTCATGAAAATTTCTCCTTTCCACAAGCAGTGCAGCACGCAAAGGCTTAAGAATGAAAACGAACATCAAGGATAAGGTCATTGCTATCACCGGAGCCAGTAGTGGCATTGGCGAAGCTGTTGCCCGTCATCTGGCGGCACAGGGCGCGAAGGTCGCACTCGGTGCCCGTCGCCAGGGTCATCTGGACAAAATTGTCGATGAGATCGTAGGGGCTGGAGGCCAGGCGTTGGCACGAGCAGTGGACGTGACGAGGCGCAATGAGGTCGAAGCGTTTGCGGAAGCAGCCGTCCTGCGTTTCGGCCGACTCGATGTGTTTATCAACAATGCCGGGTTGATGCCGCTGTCGCCACTTGCCGCCAATAAAGTCGAAGAATGGGAACAGATGGTTGATGTGAATATCAAGGGTGTCCTCTATGGTATCGCTGCGGCACTGCCTCGATTTCAGACTCAGAACAGCGGCCATTTGATTAACATATCATCAGTGGCCGGTCATGTTGTGTTTCCTGGCGGTGCGGTTTACTGTGGCACGAAATTCGCCGTTCGCGCCATCGCGGAAGGCTTTCGGCAGGAGGCTGGGGCGAATATTCGCAGCACCATTATCTGCCCTGGCGCGGTCAAGAGCGAATTGATCACTCACATCACCGATGCCGGCACGGCTGAGGCGCTCAAACCTCTCACCGATACCGCAATCGAACCCGATGCCATTGCACGAGCCGTGGCATTCGCCATCGAGCAACCTGCCGATGTTGATGTCAACGAGCTCATCGTGCGGCCAACAATACAAACGCTCTGACAATGCCATCGGTCGTGCCTCGCTGAAATCCTGGCACCGCATGGCAAGATTTTCATGCCGGGATTGTGATGAGCTAGTATATTTACATCAATATACTTTGTGTCAATGAATAATTTCCCGATGAGACGGAAAGGAACCAATCAAATGCAAGACTCCAGCGGCGTTCATGTCTGGCTCGTTCTCATGAAGGCCTTTCAAGCCCTGATGCCGCATGCGGAAGAGAGCATCAAGCGGACAGAGCTGGGCGACTCTGATTTCCGCGTCCTCGAAGCGCTCCTTCATAAAGGACCGCTCCCGGTGAATACCGTCGGCCCGAAGGTATGGCTTACTCCGGGATCCATCAGTGTGGCCGTCGATCGGCTGGTCAAGAAAGGGCTGGTTTCGCGCAAGGACCGCGCCGAGGACCGGCGAGTGCGCCAGGTTGAACTGACAGCGAAAGGACGGGCGCTGATTACTCTTGGATTTCGGGACCACGCCGCAGCCATGGAAACTGCGGTCAGCGTCCTTTCAAAAAAGGAGCGGCTGACATTGCTGCGGCTTTTGAAAAAACTGGGAAAGCACGCCGCAGAAACTCGCAAATAAAAATTGCGAGGGATTTCTGGTTAGTTCTCATTCGAGTGTCAGTTCTCGTTCAAGCGCCGCTGATCCTCCCGCTCCGCCACGAAACCGACCGCGGTCTCAATGAGCGGCATAACTGCGAAGCTCGGTGCGATTGTGACTTGACAGTGGATCGGAAGGTCATACGTTCGTTTCATGCATACGTATGAACTCAGCTGATCTTAGCACTATTTCGCCGGGTTCCCAGCTCGCCACCCGCCTCGCGCTGCTCGACGCGGCGGAGCGGCTGTTTTCCCAAAACGGGATTGAGGGGACTTCGGTGCGCGACATCATCAAGGCGGCAGGGGCCAATCTCGGGGCGATCAATTATCATTTCGGGACGAAGGATCGCCTGGCACTCGAGGTGTTCGCGCGGCGCATTGAGCCCGTGAATCGGGAACGCATTGCGCGGCTTGATGCGCTGGAGGCCGGAGCGGGTCGGCGGAAGTTGAAGCTCGAGCAGATCCTCGACGCGTTGATTCGCCCCGCACTGGAGAGCGAGGAGCAAGGCGCGAAAAATTGCGACGACTTCATGCGGCTGATCAGTCGATCCTTTCAGGAGCCAAATGCGGAGGTGAAGAAATTTGTCGAGCAGCAGTTTGCCGAGGTCGCACACCGGTTCGACTCGGCGATTCTGCGAGCGGTGCCTGGATTGCCGGCGGAGGACCTGTTCTGGCGTATGTGCTTTCTGTGCGGGGCGCTGCACCACGGGTTGCAGACGTGGCTTCGGTTCGACCAGATGCCTTATGCGATGCTCAATCCGGCAGCGATGAAGCCGGACCGCGAGGGGCTGATCCAGCGCCTGATTTCCTTCATGGCCGCCGGGATGTCCGCGCCGTGGTCGAAATCTTGCTAGTCCACACACAGCGGAGAGCGCTGACCTTCTGCGCGTCTCCACACGATTCCTATCCATGATTGCGTCACACTTTTCAACGAAGCCCGCGCCCACGCGTCGAACCTTGTTCAACATCATCCGCGCCGGGAGCCTCGCGGTCATCGCGGCGGCGCTCATCGCGGGCTGTGGGAAGAAACAAGCCGGGCCGCCGGGAGGTCTTGGGGGGCCGATGGAAGTCGGTGTGCTCACGATTGCGCCGGCGCCGGTGACGCTGACGCAGGATCTGCCGGGACGCATCTCGGCCTTTCGTGTGGCGGAGGTGCGGGCGCGGGTGAACGGCATCGTCTTGAAGCGGCTCTTCACGGAAGGCAGCGATGTCGCCGAGGGGCAGGTGCTTTATGAAATCGACCCGGCGCCTTACCAGGCGGCTCTCGACAGCGCGCTGGGCACACTCGCCCGCGCGGAGGCGAATGCGACGACGGCGCGGTTGAAAGAGGAACGCTTCAAGCAACTTCTGATGGCCAAGGCGATCAGCAAGCAGGACTATGACGATGCGCTCGCCAACGAGCGCACTTACGATGCGGACGTGCTTTCCGGAAAGGCCGCGGTCCGGGCGGCGCGGATCACTCTTGACTACACAAAAGTGACTTCGCCGATCACGGGGCGCATCGGCATTTCGCAGGTGACCGAGGGCGCTTACGTGCAGGCGAGCGCGGCGAACTTGCTCGCTACGGTGCAGCAGCTCGACCGCGTTTACGTGGACGTGACGCAGGCCAGTAGTGAACTCCTGCGGTTGCGGCGCGACCTTGCGAGCGGGCGGCTCAAGGCGGACGAGACGGGGAAACCTCGCGTGAAGCTCATCCACGAAGACGGCGAGATCTATCCGGACGAGGGCTCGCTGGAGGTTTCCGACGTGACGGTGAATGCGACGACGAATTCCGTCACGGTGCGCGCGATTTTCCCGAACCCGCGCGGCGAGCTGCTTCCCGGTTTGTTTGTGCGCGCGCGGCTGGAGGAAGGCAGTTCGCCGGACGCGATCCTGGTGCCACAACTCGCGGTGAGCCGCAACTCGAAGGGCGAGCCGACGACGCTGGTCGTGGGTGCGAACGGCACGGCCGAGCTGCGCGTGCTTCAGACTCCGCGAGCGGTCGGCAATCAATGGCTGGTCACCGCGGGATTGAAACCGGGCGATCAAGTCATCGTGGACAATCTCCAGCGCGTCCGTCCGGGCGCGCCGGTCAAAGCAATCCCCGCCGCACCTTCGCAGGCGCCGGCGACGGTCTCCGCGCGCTAAGCCTGGCCATTCGAAGGAAGCCAAGCCATGTCCAGATTCTTCATCGACCGGCCCGTCTTTGCGTGGGTCATCGCCATCATCATCATGCTCGCGGGAGCGCTCTCGATCACGAGCCTGCCCATCGCGCAGTATCCGAGTATCGCGCCGCCGACCATCAGCGTGATCGCAAATTACCCCGGCGCTTCGGCCAAGACGCTCGAGGACACCGTCACGCAGGTCATCGAGCAAAAGCTCAACGGCATCGACAACCTGCGCTACATCGAGTCAGCGAGCACTTCGGACGGCACGGTGACGATCACGGTCACCTTTGAAGGCGGCACCAATCCGGATATCGCGCAGGTGCAGGTGCAAAACAAAGTCGCCCTCGCCACGCCGCTCCTCCCGCAGGAGGTGCAGCAGCAGGGCGTGCAGGTGAACAAGTCGGTGCGCAATTTCCTCATCGTCGTCGGCCTGATCTCCGAGGACGGCAGGATGTCTGGCACGGACCTCGCCGACTACAACGCCAGCGTGATAAAGGATCCGATCAGCCGTCTGCCGGGCGTGGGCGAGATCCAGACCTTCGGCACGCAATACGCCATGCGCATCTGGCTCGATCCGGACAAGCTCACGAAATACCAGCTTGCCACCTCGGATGTAGTTACGGCGGTCCGGGCCCAGAATGCGCAGATCGCCGCGGGCGCGCTAGGCGACCTGCCGGCGATGCCGGGTCAGTTGCTGAATGCCACGATCATGGCGCAGAGCCGACTGCAAACGCCGGAGCAATTCGGCGCCATTCTGCTGCGCGTCAACACCGACGGCTCGCGCGTTTTCCTGCGCGACGTCGCAAGGCTCGAACTCGGCAGCGAAACCTACACCACGCTCGCGCGCTACAACGGCAAACCGGCGAGCGGCATGGCCATCCGGCCCGCGACGGGCGCCAATGCGCTCGAAACCGTGGCCGCGGTGAAAAAGAAGGTTGCGGAACTCTCGGCGTTTTTCCCGCCGGGCGTGAAAGCGATCTACCCGTACGACACCACGCCCTTCGTGCGCATCTCGGTGAAGGAAGTCGTGAAGACGCTGCTCGAAGCCATCGTGCTCGTCTTCCTCGTGATCTTTCTCTTCCTGCAAAACTGGCGCGCCACGCTGATCCCCACGATCGCCGTGCCGGTCGTGCTGCTCGGCACGTTCGGCGTCATGGCGGCCGCCGGATATTCCATCAATACGCTCACCCTCTTCGGTCTCGTGCTCGCCATCGGCCTGCTCGTCGATGACGCCATCGTGGTCGTGGAAAACGTCGAGCGCGTGATGCAGGAGGAAGGACTTTCGCCGAAGGAAGCGACGCGCAAGTCGATGGACCAAATCAGTGGCGCACTCGTCGGCATCGGGCTCGTGCTCTGCGCGGCCTTTGTGCCCATGGCCTTCTTCACCGGTTCCAGCGGCGTGATCTACCGGCAGTTCTCGCTCACCATCGCGAGCGCGGTGGCCCTCTCGGTGATGATCGCGCTGATCCTCACCCCCGCGCTCTGCGCGACGATGCTGAAGCCGATTCCGAAAGGCCATCACGAGAAAAAGCGCGGCTTCTTCGGCTGGTTCAATCGCGTCTTCGATCGCAACGCGGACCGCTACGCCAGCGGCGTCGGCGCGTTTCTCCGGCGCAGCGGACGCGCGCTTATTTTCTACGCGCTCATCGGCGCCGTGGTCGTCGTGCTTTTCGTGCGCGCGCCCACCGGCTTTTTGCCCGATGAAGACACGGGCGTGCTTTTCGCCATGGCGCAACTTCCGCCCGGCTCGACCCGCGAGCAGGCGGACAAGGTCCTGAAAAAAATGGAGAACCATTTCTTCGAGGAGGAAAAGGACCTCGTTGAGGGAGGGTTCGGCGTGCTCGGCTTCAGCTTCAGCGGCAACGGGCAAAATCAGGTGCTCATGTTCGTGAAGCTCAAAGACTGGGAGGAGCGTCGCCGGCCCGAACAGAAAGTGAAGGCGATCCAGGGCCGCGCGATGGGCAAGTTCATGCAGTTCAAGGATGCCTTCGCCTTCGCCTTCGCGCCCCCGGCCGTGCTGGAGCTGGGCACCGCGACCGGCTTCGACGTGCGCCTAGTGGACCGCGCTGGTCTCGGCCACGAGACGCTCATGGGCGCGCGCAATCAACTCCTCGGCATGTCCATGCAAAATTCCGTGGTCACCAAAGTGCGTCCCAACGGCCTCGACGACATGCCCATGTATCAGATCGATATCGACCAGGAAAAAGCGAGCGCGCTGGGCCTTTCGCTGGCCGACATCAACGCCTCGATGAGCACCATCCTGGGCTCCACCTATGTCAACGACTTCATCGACAAAGACCGCGTGAAAAAGGTCTACGTCCAGGGCGACGCACCCTTCCGCATGCTGCCCGAAGACGTGAACCGCTGGTATGTGCGCAACGCGCAAGGCGGCATGGTGCCGTTCTCCGCCTTCTCCACTACGCAGTGGACGCTCGGCTCACCAAAGCTCGAGCGTTTCAACGGCTCGCCGTCCGTCTCCCTCCTCGGCGAACCCGCGGCTGACCACAGCTCCGGCGAGGCCATGCGCGAGATCGAGCAAATGGCCAAAGCCCTGCCCCCTGGCATCGGCATCGAGTGGGCCGGGCTTTCCTACGAAGAGCGGCTCTCCGGCTCCAAATCCGCCGCGCTTTACACCATCGCGCTGGTGATGGTCTTCCTATGCCTCGCCGCGCTCTACGAGAACTGGGCCATCCCCTTCTCGGTCATGATGGACATGCCGCTCGGCGCGCTCGGCGTGGTCGCCGCCACGAGCCTGCGCGGCATGCCCAACGACATCTATTTCCAAATCGGCCTGATCACGATCATCGGCCTCTCGGCCAAGAACGCGATCCTCGTGGTCGAGTTTGCCAAAGAGCGTTTTGATCGCGGCGCGTCGCTTGTCGATGCCGCGCTCCACGCCGTCCGCCAGCGGCTGCGCCCGATTCTCATGACCTCGATCGCCTTTGGCCTCGGGGTGCTCCCGCTCGCACTCAGCACAGGAG
>DATLIT010000429.1:0-2958 GCA_035539295.1 Terrimicrobiaceae bacterium
CTCTTCCAGATAGTGATCGGCGCACCTCTGGCCGGCGCCCTCATTGCCTAGCATGGAATATTTGGTCTGGAAGGCTGGAGATTTATGTTCATGGGTGTCGCCATTCCTGCCATCGTGGTCGGAATCATCGCCTGGTTCTACCTGTCGGATCGCCCAGCCCAAGCCAAGTGGCTCACTGACGAAGAAAAGAAGGTCCTCGCGGACAAGCTAGAGCTCGAGTCGAAGGGTAAAGACATCCTGCATCACGCCAGCATTCGGACGGTACTCTTTAACGGCCGCGTTTGGACCCTCGCTTTGATCTACTTTGGCTTTATTTACGGCCTCTATGCCCTGGCGTTCTTTCTTCCAACCATCATTGCCGGATTCGAGGCGCAGTATGGCACCAAGTTCAATGTCTATGAAAAGGGCCTGATCACCGCCATTCCCTACCTGCCCGCGGCTATCGTCCTCTACCTCTGGTCGAGAGATGCGACTAAACGCGGTGTGAAGAAGTGGCACATTGCGATTCCGGCTCTTGTCGGCGCAGTAAGCATTCCCCTTGCTTTGTTTATGGGTTCGCCAACGGCTACCATCGCCGTGATTACCGTCACCGCCTGCTCGATCTTTGCCGCGCTGCCGAACTTCTGGACTGTGCCATCCAGTTTCCTCACCGGCGCCGCGGCGGCCGCCGGTATTGCCTTGATCAACACGGTCGGGAACATCGCAGGATTCGCCGCTGGCTACATTACCGGAGCGCTTAAGGATCTCACCGGCGGCTATGTCGTTCCAATGTTTTGCGTTGGTGCTTTCATGTTGCTTTCCGCCATTCTCATGCTCGCGCTGAGCAGGACGGCTAGACCGGGAGGCGATCAGGCCGAGTTCTCTGTCCACGAAGTCTGATGGAATGACGGGCGTGAACACGCGCTCGATCGCGAGGCGATTAATTCTTTAGCGGCAGCGGGGAGGGCTCCTCGCCCATGGTGAGCGAATTTTTCATTCTCGGTACCGCAAAAGATCCGTGAGCACGGCAACGAGAACGATCGCACTCACGACAACGCGTTCCCAGTAACCGGAAACGTCTAGAAGTGATGGGCCGTTGGATACAACAGCCATCAATAAAGTTCCCAGGACTGTGCTCTTTAATCCCGCCTCTTTATCGGGTGTCCGCCGCCAGGGCATCTGGGTGGACCACGGTCCACGGATCCGCCCTCGGCCGCCTGAGCGCGGGCGTCCGGGGGTCCCGACGCTACATGCCCAGCCCTCTCGCTCCCCCCAAAGTTTTTCTGGAGTGGCGGGCTGGCAGGGCCGATACTTGTCTAAAATTCTTAAGCAGAGGAGGTATTGATGGAAATCACAACGACTATTGGATCGATTTTGAACCGCAAAGGCACGACGGTCTGGTCAGTCTCGCCGACCAACACGGTTTTCGAGGCCATCTCAATGATGGCGGAAAAAAACATCGGCGCGCTGCCAGTCCTCGAGGGAGATCGCCTCGTTGGACTGATCTCGGAGCGAGACTACGCGCGAAAGGTAATCCTGCTCGGACGAGGCTCGAAGGAAACGGCCGTTGCCGAGATCATGTCCGTAAACCTGAAAACAGTCGGGCTGGGTGATTCCGTTCAGGAATGCATGCAGATAATGACAGAAAATAGAGTCAGGCACCTTCCTGTGCTCGAGGGAGGCAAACTAGTGGGGCTTATCTCGATCGGCGATTGCGTGAACTGGATCATCAGCGCACAGACCGCTGCAATTGACGATCTCGAGCGCTTTGTCACGGGCGCTTACCCGGCCTAGAGCGCTGTCGTCCAAGCGTTGTGTAAATGTGATGCCGGGTCGACGGCATAGATGGGCCAGCTGTTCGACGGTCTTTTTGTGACGAGTAGCCTGTGCGGCGTCTCGCAGATGTGCGTCTCCCCGGAATTCTGGCGAAGGCGAACTTCGCAATGAGCTTGAAACGGCGAATCGCGGCCAGTATGAAAGCACGCTGATTTTTCCTGCCCCGAAATTGGAGGAGGTGCCACTATGTCTGCCGCGAATGTCTTGTCTAAGCCCCGCTCGTTTGGCGAGACCATGCGCCGTGACGCCTGGTGGACCCAGCCGCTCGTCGTGTTCCTGGGTCTCTCGACTTTCCTTGTGTATTCGACGTGGGCGGCCTTTCAGGGCACTCACTATTGGCTCGATCAAAACGGAGCGGATTATCTCTCCCCCTTCTACTCGCCGGAGATCTTTGGCAGCTCGCCGCATGCGATTTTCGGTCCCCCGGGCGACTGGTGCCCTTCTTGGTTGGTCTTTTCACCGGCCCTCTTAATCCTTTGGGCTCCCGCGGGTTTTCGTGTTACGTGCTACTACTATCGCGGTGCTTACTATAAGGCATTCTGGGCTGATCCTCCTGCCTGTGCCGTGGGCGAACCGCGTAAGGGATATCTCGGTGAGAATTCTTTTCCGCTGATAATTCAGAACGTTCATCGCTATTTTCTTTATCTCGCCCTGCTCTTCATCCTCATCCTGGCGCACGACGCGTGGAGGGCAATGTGGTTCGTGGACGCGTCCGGTGCCAAACACTTCGGCTTTCGCGTCGGCACGCTTGTCCTAACGATCAACGTCATTTTGCTCGGTGGCTACACCTTCGGTTGCCATTCGCTGCGTCACCTGATCGGCGGTTTCCTGGATGAGGTTTCCAAAGCGCCCGCATGCGCCAAGTGTTACGCATGCGTAAGTTGCCTGAATCGGCGCCACATGCTCTGGGCCTGGCTGAGTTTATTCTGGGTCGGCTTCACAGATCTCTACATCCGCCTCTGCTCGATGGGAGTTTGGCGCGACTGGAAGATCTTATAAGCGATGAATCGTTGAACCGTCCCGTCGGGTTGTGTCTTAAACTCGACGCTCGCGCAAACCAAGTGGCTAACTACGAAACTCTCGGATACGACGTGCTCATTATTGGCGCTGGCGGTGCGGGATTGCGCGCGGCCATTGAGGCCT
>DATLIT010000430.1:0-4410 GCA_035539295.1 Terrimicrobiaceae bacterium
GGGTCAAGCTCCATGGCCCTTGCATACTGCCGGCGAGCTTCCTCAACGCGGCGCAAGACGAGCAAGGCTTCCGCCAAGCTCCCCGCCTCCCAGTAGTCTCGTTCGGCAAGAGGAGCAAGCTGGCTCGTAACCTTCCTGGCGTATTCCAGGGCTTTCAATTCGTCGCCGCCGAGAAGTGCGAGTGTGGCGACATTCACCTCCGGATAGTAAGCATCCGCGCCTTTTCTCCTCTCAGCCGCTCTTTCATACTCGTGCAACGATTGCTCGAGGGCCTGTGAAGATCCGGTCAGCTTCCAAAGGTCTTTGTAAATTCGAGCCCGCAGCGTCCAAGCGTCTGGAATGTTCGTCAGCCATCCATCGGCTGAATTGAGCAGCTCAAATGCTCGGTTCGGAGACCCAGTGCGCGCCAAAGATAACGCCAGGTAGAGGACGAGGTCGCCGTGTCTGGGGAAAAAGGAGAGCCCCTCGGCGCAGATTTCAATGGCTGCAAAGTTCTCCGAGCCTTCAACCATTAGGCCGGCAAGGGTAGAGTAGAGCTCGGGATAGAGGCGCCAGAAGGCGCGGAGTCGGCCCTCCCAAATCTGCTTGAGCTCCGCGATGCCGACGTCCACCCCTTCGCGTTCCAACCGCTCGCGGAGTTGTCCAACGCGGTGCGCTTCGGCATCAATTGAACCCCGGAGTTCCTCCACACCATCGTCGTATCACAAAATGAACTGGCACGAAAACTTTCCGCATTGTATGCGAGGGGAGACCTTATGGCGGCCGGTGATTCAATTTGGAAATACACCGCGGCGGGTCTTGCCTGGGCCGTCGTGACCGGAGCGTTGAACTTGCTCTTTCGTCCGAATGCCGCCTCAGCCGGACTTTCCAGTGAGGAGTTTCGCGTTCAGCTCTTGCGGCGCGTGCTGGGGTGCTTTGCTCCCGCGCTTCTTTTCCTGGTCCTGCTAGGTGTTGGAGGATTCGTAAGTGCGGTGCTGGCGCCAGATCTCTCGCAATACCAGGAGAGTGCCATTCCCCGCTTTGGCAGAATCTTTCTTGAATATGTTATCCCCTACGCCGTCGCCAATTTCTTTTGTGTGCCTGCGGTCGTTTCAATCACCACAGAGATTGCGAGCATGCGATTGTCGCGGGAACTTGACGTTCTCGAAGTCCTCGGCCTGGACCCTCCAGAGGTGGCCTTCGTTCCCAAAGCGGTGGCGCTGATCATTGTGGCTCCCTTCTTTTGCTTCTTGGTATTCTTGGGCGGCCTCATCGGGGTCTGGTTGGGGAGCAACTTCCTCCTGGGCCTATCATTGCCAGACTTTGCGGCGATCTTTATTTCTGATGTTCCTGCGGCTACTTACGCTAAGACGTTGTTCAAAGCGGTCGTGATTGCCTTTTGCATGGCGACGGTCGCGGGAACCTTTGGGTTTTGGCCAAAACGCGAGCAAGCCCGCAATCTTGTCGGCTCACTCACCGCACTCGCCCTGACGATCGGCAATCTCACGGTCACCCTCGTCAATCTGCTTCTCTCCGACCTTGAACAATCATTCTAAGCAAATGCCCATGGAATTCGAGGGCCTAAGGCTTAATGTCGCTCGGAGCGATCTCATTTCGAACCGTCTCGACTACGGCGAGATCTTGGCCGTTGTTGGCCCAAGCGGTTCAGGAAAGAGCCAACTATTGTCTTACCTGGCGGGCTTGAGGACCCCGGTAGCTGGCTCAATCCGCTATTACGGTCAGACGTTCTCAAATTCGCGAACGCGCCGCCGGCTGGTGTCATCGCTGGGTATCGCCTTCCAGCATAGCGGCCTGATCCACTCGTTGACAGTTTTCGACAATGTGGTGCTTCCCTATCGTTGTCGTCGGGCGCTCGGAGGCGAGCGGCTATCGGATGAAACAATCAAGGAACAGGCACGGCTGAGATTGGCTCTCGTTGGCGTTGCCGACAAAGCCAACAAATACCCCCACGAAATCGTGGACGGAGAACGACGCTGCGTGGCGGTGGCGCGGGCCCTCGCCCACGGAACCAGGATTGTCTTGCTCGAGGAACCGACATTGGGGATGTCTTCGCAGAATCGAACACGAATTCTGGAGCTTCTTTCCGCGGCCCTAAAAATTGGGGCGGTGGATGCGATTGCGCTCTTTACGGCCGATGCTAAAGGCTTAGACAACCTACCCACCCGCTATCTTGACCTCTCGCCCGCCCAAGCACCCCTCTCGCTACCATTGGGGCTGGCTCGGGAGGAAGTCCCTTCCGCGGCCAGAGGCAATTGAACAGGTCGTGAAGAAATCTCATCCAAGACTTAGAAGATGCGCCTGAGCTCGGTCCAGAAAAGCATTCTGATCAACCTGTTGATTGGAGCTTTCCTCCTGGCCTTGGTGGCGTATGTGCTCTGGGTGCGCAAATTGGAAGTTGTTAAGCAAACCGCGGTGGATTTTATGGTTCCGTTGGATGAAGACTCGATCGAAACTGTCTTCATCGCTGAAGACGTGTCGGGGATCCGCAGAGACAAAAGTCCAGTCGTGTGCCGCGGCGTCAGAATCGGCGTCATCGAGCGGGTGGGTAAGCCGCAATTGAAGTCAGACGGAACCATCGAAATCCGACTCGTCGCGCGAATTCAAAAAGATTATGGCGGCAAGGATTGGCGCTTTAGCAACGAAGCCAGACTGCAAACCAGCGCTCTGACCAGCGGGTTTCTTGCTGCGGGTATCGAACTCATCTTTGATCCGGTCGGCGGCTACAATCTCATCGGGCATGAGTTTCGCATCGCGCCCGCCAAGCAATCGGTTGATGACGCCACCGAGGCAGTGAGAGATCTCTCGCGGTCAATTCAGAGAACCTTCGACCAGCTCAATGCGCCAGCCGAAAACTTCTCCGGGGGGCCCGAAACCAAGCTCGATCGTCTTCTCGAGACGTGGCGCGTGGTCGCAGAGAGACTGAGCAAGGAACTGGATCGATCGGACGACGATTCGTTGATTGCCACCTCGCGCGTCGTCGCAGACAGACTCGGCAAGGAGCTGGATCGGTCGGACGGCGCTTCCTTAATTGCCAAGTCGCGCTTGCTGGTGGATCAGACAGGCGACTTTTTCCGATCTTCGGAGAAGCGGTTTGACGAAGTTCACGATGATCTTCGCGACGTTTTTGGAGAAACGCCTTCCGAGCGGCGCGCGCTCCGGCGCAAGGCAAATGAACTTTTGGATTCCGCTGATGCCCTGACATCTCGCGTAGGCGATACCTTTATGGGCAGACTCCTCATCCGCTCCGAACAAAGAAAAACGAAAGAAGCCGAACGCCTGAGGGCTACTTCGTCGCAGGAGAAACGAAAACAGAGTCGGGAATCTGCCGCAGGCCGTTGAGTTCGTAGCGCCACCTCTTCACGGACTCGCCACGGAGTCTTGCGAAGGTGCAATCTTTGGACGCGTGAGAGCATCAGGCTGTCCCTGAAGCTTGATGATGTCTTCACTTGTTTCGCTCTTTCCGTCGGAACGCGCGAGGGCCTGACGAATGTCGAGGCTTCTCTGATGGTGCTGTTTCGCGAGTTCGATCTGCCCTTGCTTTTGCGCAACTTCGCCGAGTTGCGCGAGGACTTCCGCGAGAGCTTTCTTCCACTCGGCGCTGCCTGGATCACGATTAACCAGATCTTCACGGACCTTCAGCGATTCCGTGTATGAGAGCACCGCGTCTTCAAGGTTCCCTTGCGACAAATACAAGTTCCCCAGTTTCTCGAGCACCGTCGAGAGCTCATCCTTGGCGCTCAAATTAGAGGTATCCTGATCTGCAAGCGTCTTTCGGATCTGCAAGGCTTCGCTGTAAGCCTTCTGGGCTTCGTCCTTACTTTCGATTTTGGTCAGCGCATCACCCATCTTCTCCAGACTGGAGGAAAGGCCGCGCTTCCAACCTGCATTCGAAGGATCCTTCTCCGCCAACGTTCGGCGAATATCCAAAGTCTGCTGATATACACCGAGCGCTTGTGCGACTTTGTTTTCTGCCATCAAGACGTCGCCCACCTTCTCGAGACTTATCGAAATGCCGCTCTGCAACGTCGCGTTGGATGGATTTTGGTTTGCCAGAAGCTTTTTGATCTCGAGGGAATCATAGTACGCCTTGACAGCTTCCTCATGCTTTCCTTGCGCTTCGAGAACGTCCCCGATTTTGCTGATGCCAATGGAAAGATCGTTCTGCCAAATCGAATTCGCGGAGTCCCGCTCAACAAGTGATTTGCGGATGGTATAGCATTGCTGATAAGCTTGGAAAGCCTCGGAGAGCTTGCCTTGGCGAGTGAGCACATCTCCGATCCGGAGGAACGTTGTCGAGAGATCACTCTGCCAGGTTAAATTATTCGCATCCAGTTTGGTCAGTGCATCAAAAAGTTCATGCGAGCTTTTGAAAGCCTGATACGCTTCGTTGAGTTTACGCTGCCTCATGAG
>DATLIT010000431.1:0-5027 GCA_035539295.1 Terrimicrobiaceae bacterium
CGCGTTAATACAAATAAGGATGAAGATGAGTCTGGGGATCGAGTAAAGGATGTCGACGACCCGCATCATGAAATTGTCGAGCCTTCCTCCGCAGTAGCCGGCGACCACTCCGTAGGCGACTCCGATGAACAGGCTTACGAACGCGCCGCACAACCCCACCAGTAGCGAAATCCGACCTCCTGCAAGCACGCGGTAGAGGAGGTCACGCCCATTGAGATCCGTCCCGAACGGGTGTTGAAGGGAAGGGGGAGCGAATGAAAGTGGCCCAGGTTCCGCATAGCTCACGGGAAGCAGAAGCGGCCCGACGATAACGGCTATGCTGATCACCAGGAGTATTCCCACCGAGGCGAGAGCTACAGGATTTTTCCAAAACTTGCCGACGGCTCTCTGATCAAGCATCGAGGCGGATCCTTCGGTCGAGCAAGGTGTAAATGACGTCCACCGCGAGATTGAAGAGCACGAGCATCGTGCAATAGACGATGACTACTCCGCCAAGAAGAAATCCGTCACGATTCAGAATCGAGTTCACAAAGAATCCACCGGCACCCGGAATGTAGAAGATGGTCTCGACAACGATCGAGCCTGTTAGCAAATGTGCCGCCAAGGGACCCAGGAACGAAACGACTGGCAGAATTGCGACTCGCAGGGCATGGCGGTAGAGCACCAACCGTTCGGCGAGGCCTTTGGCCCGTGCGGTCCGAATAAAGTCCTGCCCAAGCGTCTCCATCATGCTGCCGCGCAGCAGTCGCGCGATGTAGGCCACGTAGGGAGCTGCAAGTGTAATCGCCGGCAGGACAATCGCGCTGGGGCTGCCCCAACCGCCGACAGGAAGCCAATGGAGCCAAAAACTGAAGATTAAGATAAGGACAGGCCCGATGATAAAGGCTGGCAACGAAATCGCCGCCAGCGCCAGGAGCATCGCCAAGGTATCTTTCCATGTCCCGTGCGCGGCAGCCGCGGCGACGCCAAGAACAGTGCCGCCTGCCAGGGCTAATCCGAACGCCAATACGCCAAGAGTCATCGTGACGGGAAGAGTCTGTGCCAGGATTTCAGCGACGCTGCGATTGCGATACTTCGTGGAGTCACGCAAGTCGCCGCGCACCAGATCGCCCAAGTAGCCCGCGTATTGCTGCCAAAGCGGACCGTCCAATTTATACTTGGCAAGTAGCTGCTTCTCGATCGCCGGCGGAATCTTACGCTCCGCATCAAATGGTCCACCGGGCGAAAGGCGGATGAGGAAGAACGTGATGGTGACCACACAGAACAACACGGCCACCAACCCGATCAAGCGACGTATGAGGAACGTGATCACGCGCTTTCATCTATGCTCTCCGCTTGTCCCTGCCAAGCGCCCGATTGCCAACCGAGTTAACCGAAGCCAAGTGGAGAGAACACGACCTTCCGTGCAGGCACGTGGTTGAGTCTCTTTGTAACGGTCGCTCCTCACGGTCGAAAGAGGCTTCTTCGGCGGCGGGGCCGCCGCCGCTGCAGCAGACATACAGACGACCTCTGCGAGGTCTGCACCGTTTGGATACCACTTTCAGCGCTCGTCGAGATGCTGTTGGACTCGGTCCTTACGGACTAGAACCGAATGGCATCCTTGGCGCTACATCAGACTGACGCGGCGTCAAAGGCGAGGCCTCATATCAACCCGGCAGCCTCCGGCAGCGGCCGAGAAAACCGATGCATATACATGTCCCTCCCAGCATCGACAACGCGATTCAAGGAGTTGGCGAGCCGATCCAGGTGCGGCGGGAAAGGCGCAGGTCGACTAATGCCTTAACCCGCCTTGAAGTAAGGAAGCGCGCTTGCGACGCGCTGAACGTCGGGAATGTTTTCGAGCAACTCGGCGATCGCGTCCCATTTGCCGCGGACGAGAGCCTCTCGCGCGTGATCGGGAAGTGCGGCGTGAAAATCCATGTCGGCAGCCGTCACCTTGTTTTCCAAGAGGTCCACAGTTACAAGGATCGCAGGATCCTCTTCGACAAGGCCCGCTAAGGCGCGAATATCCTCTCTGCGCATAACGACACACGGCATTCCAAGGGTCGTCGAGTTGCCAAAGAAAATCTCCGCGAAACTTTCCGCCAGAACCGCGCGAACACCAAAGCGATAGAGTGCCTGCGGGGCATGCTCGCGTGAACTCCCGCAGCCAAAGTTGGAACCTGTCAGCAGAATCTTGGCGCCCAAGAATCGCGGATCGTTCAACGGGTGAGACTTCTCCGAGCCGTCTGGATGTTTGCGCTCGTCGTAGAAGGCAAACTCAGCCAGACCGTCAAATGTCACGCATTTCATGAAACGCGCCGGAATAATGCGATCAGTATCGATGTCGTCCCCGGATATATATACCGCACGTCCAGTCACTTGAATTATTTGTTCTAACGCCATCGTAAAATCCTCAGTCGACGCTGAACACCTCGCGCGCGTCGGTTATTTCCCCAGTGACGGCCGCAGCAGCCACCATGAGTGGACTCATCAAGACGGTGCGGCCGGTTGGACTTCCTTGCCTGCCTTTGAAATTGCGATTGCTTGAGCTGGCGCAAAGCTGGTCACCAACAAGCTTGTCCGGATTCATCCCCAGGCACATGGAGCATCCTGCCCCGCGCCATTCGAAGCCTGCATCTCTGAAGATTTCAGCAATGCCCATCTTCTCGGCAATCTGCGAAACACCTTGAGAGCCAGGGACGACGATGGCCTTGACACCGCTTTTGACCTTTCGTCCCTTCAGATGGCGTGCCACCTCGGTCAAATCACTTAAGCGCGAATTGGTGCAGCTTCCCAGAAAGGCGACATCGACCTTGGTCCCTTTGATAGGATTGCCCGCCTTCAGATGCATGTGGGCTAAAGCCTCCTCAGCGGTGGCCCGCTCTCTCTCCGGCAGATCCTCCGGCAAGGGAACCGTCTCATTGATGAAAATCGCCTGGCCTGGGTTTATTCCCCACGTCACCGTGGGACTGATTTCCACTGCCTCATAAGTAACGACGTCGTGGTAAGTCGCGTCCGGATCCGACGCAAAAGAGCGCCAGCGCGCGACGGCCTCGGGCCATTCGGCGTCCGAGGGAGCGTACGGGCGCCCTTTGAGATAAGCAAAAGTGGTGTCATCCGGATTGACGTATCCGGCGCGGGCTCCGCCCTCAATGGACATGTTGCACACGGTCATTCGTTCTTCTTGCGTAAACCCCCCAAAAGTGCTCCCGGCATACTCGTACGCGAATCCCAGCCCGCCATTGACTCCGAGCTTCCGAATAATATGTAAAATGACGTCCTTGGCATAAACACCTGGCGAGAGGCTTCCATTGACGCTGATCCGGCGGAGTTTTGGCTTCCGTATCGCCATAGTCTGTGTCGCTAGCACGTCGCGGACCTGACTCGTGCCGATTCCAAAAGCGATCGCACCGAAAGCGCCATGAGTGGAAGTGTGAGAATCTCCACAAGCAATGGTGGTTCCTGGCTGCGTAATTCCCTGTTCCGGCCCGACGATATGGACGATGCCTTGCTTGCCACTTGGAAGATCAAAGAAGGTGATGCCGTATTCTTCACAATTCTTACGCAACGCTTTGATCATTTCGTCGGCGAGTTGATCGGAAAAGGGTTCCTCGCGTTCATCGGTTGGCACGATATGATCGACGGTGGCAAAGGTGCGTTGAGGATAAAGCACCTTCACGCCGAGGTCCCGGAGCATTCCAAAAGCCTGAGGGCTGGTAACTTCGTGTATAAGGTGGGTGCCAATCAGCAACTGCGTTGCTCCGTTTGGCAATTCGCGCACGGCGTGCGCCTCCCACACTTTATCCAACAACGTCTTGCTCATAATCTGATTCTCTGCCGTAGGGCGAGCTTTCAAGCATCGCTCGCCCGCTGGTAGCGCGCAAGTTCCTTGTCATCTTTCCCCCAATCGGCGAAGCTGCCGCAAAGTTCCTCGCTATCCGCCATGGCCCCCGAACATTCAGAAAATTGGTTTCTGAGAAAGCACGACAGCGGTGAGGTCTTCGGACCCGTTCCGTTCGAAAAGATTCGCGAATGGGCGTACTCCGCTCAAGTCAACGCTCAAGATATGTTGTCGACCGATCAGATAATTTGGACGAAAGCCCCGATGATTCCGGAAACGGAGATGGACTGGTTGATCGTCCTTGGCGAGAACGTTCTTTATGGCCCCACTACTTCGAAGACGCTGCTCGAGTTTGAGCGACTCAGTGAGATCACACCTGCGACGACCTTGATCAACTGCACGACCGGCGAACGGACGACTTTGGGCGAAGCGCCCTTCTACCGCGGCCCGCAGGTGACAATAGACGAGCAATCTCCGTTGGACACTTTGGTCATTCAGCCCGGACGAGGCGCAGGCCTTCGAATCAGTCTTCAGCAAAGGATTCGTGAACTCGAGAACGCTCTGCTCGACAAAGGTCGCAAGCTGACCGATGCCGAAGAAACGATTGCTCGGCTTGAATTCAAGATCCGCGAGCTTGAGGACCGGATTCGCGACTACAGCGGCTTTCGACGCCGCTAAGTCAGGGTTGAGCCCTCCTTCGGCGGCTTCGGTGCCAGGAAGTCGAGAGAGGATTTCGTTACAGATTTCGCCGATTCATCTGGATTTGCGCGCTTGGCAATCACCCAGTCAAAACGATAAAATCCGAAGGTTTTTTAGAGGCGCTTGAGACAAACGCCCTCCAATTCGTTTACTTCGGCTATGGGCAAAGCGCTATTTTGTAATCGGCTCTAAGTTCTCCAGAGCCGGGATGCCATAGTCTTGCATTAGCTGACCCCTACTCTTCTCATTATCGGAAGCATCGAGGTATATGAAGGACGGATCCTCATCGAATTCGATCTTGAGGAAGCCATCCTTGTTAGATTTGGCCGCCTTGGCGAGATCGTCGAGACTCTTGATCGGCACGCCGTTCACCTTAGTGACGACAAGGTGCTCCAGGTTTTCATACCCGAGCGTGTTCGGTGTTGGGAAGATTTGGCTTAGAAACACGATCTTGCCGCGGTCAGGCGGCAGCTCGTTCTGGAAGGCATCCAGATAAACCAAACGT
>DATLIT010000432.1:0-3633 GCA_035539295.1 Terrimicrobiaceae bacterium
CTTTGGCATCAAGCCGCTGTACTATTCGGATAACGGCAAAACGTTTCGAGCCGCTTCGCAAGTTAAGGCGCTTCTGGCAGGTAGGCAAGTCGACACCGCTCCTGACGCCGCCGGGCGTGTCGGCTTCTTTCTTTGGGGCCACGTTCCGGACCCATATACTTTTTACCGTGGAATTCACGCTTTACCCGCCGGTACATGCCTTTGGATCGGCGAGTATGGGCCTGGAAAACCGAAGGCCTTCTGCTCCATCTCGGATCTTCTCGTTCAGGCCGAGCGGAGTGCCGTTGCCTCCAAGCGGTCGCCATTGGCCGCTCAAAGCCTTCTGCGTGCCAGCTTACTCGATACGGTTCAGCATCATCTGATCGCCGATGTGCCGGTAGGTTTTTTCCTTTCTTCCGGAATCGATAGCACGACGTTGACTGCGCTTGCCGCCCAAGTCGGGGGAACCCTGCGCACGGTGACCCTGGGCTTTGAGGAATTTAGAGGCACAGATGACGACGAAGTGCCCTTGGCCGAGGAGGTTGCCCGGTCGTATGGCACAAGACATGAAACCTTTTGGCTGACTCGCGACGACTTCGAGCAAGTAGTTGAAAAGTTCCTCGACGCCATGGATCAACCAAGCACCGATGGCGTCAACAGTTTCTTCGTGAGCCGCGCAGCAGCTCAAGCGGGTCTTAAAGTAGCGGTTTCTGGCATAGGCGGAGACGAATTGTTCGGCGGCTACCCCAGCTTTCAGCAGATCCCGCGAATGTTGCGAATGCTAAAGCCGTTCCGTGCTTTGTCACCGATCAATCGGGCTTTACGAATTATTTCTGCTCCCGCAATTCGGCGCTTCACTTCGCCGAAGTATGCTGGATTGCTCGAGTACGGGGGCAGCTTGTCCGGTGCGTATTTGTTGCGCCGCGGCATGTTCATGCCTTGGGAGCTAACTTCTGTTCTCGACCCAGACCTCGTCCGCGAAGGCTGGCGCGAACTGCAAACGTTAGATCGCTTGGAAGCTACCGTGGGCGCAATCAAAACAACGCATCTCAAACTTTCAGCGATCGAATTGTGTTGGTACATGCGTCACCAACTCCTGCGCGATACCGACTGGGCCAGTATGTACCACTCACTGGAAATCCGCGTTCCACTCGTCGACATCGGGCTGCTTCGAAATCTCGCACCGCTGTTCGCAGCACCTACCCGACCGAGCAAGCGCGAATTGGCGGGCACGCCACAAAGGAAGATTCCAAATCGCGTGCTCAACCGTAGAAAGACCGGATTCAGCGTGCCTGTCCGCGACTGGATCCTCAAGTCGAAGGGGCATGCAGCTCTAGAGACCCAACCCCAGGCTGCCAACCGAGGCCTGCGTGGCTGGGCGAGGATGATTTATTCGCACTTCAGCGGCAACTAAGACAACTTTGCGGCACGGTCGAAAATGTGTCGATTCGCTCCGACTACTCCATGGATAAATAGAATCGCCGTCATCGGCCAGGGATACGTCGCTTGCGATCCAGTTCGTAAGAAGCTGCTAAGATGTCCTCGGTCACGATACAGATCCTGCTAAAGTGGAATTGCTCAATGCGGGTAAGAGCATATTAAGCACATTTCTGAGAACTCCATTGGCGAGATGGTCGCCGCAGGCAAGTTCAGAACTTCCACTGATTTTGGCTGGGTGCGCGAAGTTGCAGCAGTTATCATATGCGTTCCGACTCCGCTTACTAGAGGTCGTGAACCCGACCTTCCTACGTTCTGAATAGGTGGTGTCACTTCGGGGGCCGGCACACGGTCGAGAGATTCCAGCCCCATCGGCATATCCAAATTTATAAAGGAAGACATCCCAGCCTGCCAATCAAGTTCTTGCGCGCGTGGAGATTCCGCGGCGTCGGGCGCAGCACAATCAAGGAACGCCGTCCCAAGATTGTCATTGCGTACGATCCGAACGCGATGTGGGCAGCGGGACCATTGTGGAAGCGCAGGAAAGGTCCTCGCGTGCTCTTGCACTTTCATGAGTTGTTCCTCCCGAAGGCTCGAGATGGACGGCGTCCGGGAAGGTTTAGGGGCGCCAGCGTTATTTAGGAATGGGCAATCCATGGCTTCGACCTTGAAGACCGACAAAGTAGTGGTTTGGGGCGGCGGCGGATTCATCGGTGGGCACCTTGTCGGGGACTTGCTGCGCCAGGGTTGCACCGACGTCCGATCGGTAGACAGCAAGCCCTTGGAGGAATGGTATCAGCGGTTCGACGGAGTCGAGAGCCTGCAGCTCGCCCTGCAAGATAAGGATGCATGCACTCGCGCGGTGAGCGGGGCGAAGGTCATCTACAACCTGGCGGCCGACATGGGCGGGATGGGGTTCATCGAGAACAACAAAGCGCTCTGCATGCTCAGCGTGCTAATTAACACGCACCTGTGCATGGCGGCGAGAGATGCGGGCGCCAGCCGGTATTTTTATGCCTCCTCGGCGTGCGTGTACAACGCCGAAAAACAAAAAGACCCCAAGGTGACTGCTCTCAAGGAAGACGATGCATACCCGGCCCTGCCTGAAGACGGGTATGGTTGGGAGAAATTGTTCAGCGAGCGCATGTGCCGGCACTTTCGCGAGGATTTTGGGCTGCAAACGCGCGTAGGACGATACCATAACGTTTACGGCCCGTTTGGCACCTACGACGGCGGGCGCGAGAAGGCGCCGGCCGCGATCTGCCGAAAGGTCATCCAGGCCAAGCTCGGCGGCCCACACGAGATCGAAATCTGGGGCGACGGACAGCAGACGCGGTCGTTCATGTACATCGATGATTGCCTCAAGGGGACGCAGATGCTCCTCTGGAGCGACTTTGTCGAACCGATCAACATTGGGTCGAATGAACTGGTGTCGATCAATCAACTCGTGGATATCGTGGAGCAAATCGCCGGAGTAAAGTTGAAGCGGAACTATAATCTGTCGGCGCCCAAGGGGGTGAACGGACGAAACAGCGACAATACGCTCATCGAAAAAGTGTTTGGCTGGGAACCCAACACGCGGCTCCGGGATGGAATGGAAAAGACCTATCGCTGGATTTATGACCAGATGTCGTCGCAAAAGAACTGACTCTCCGATTTGACAGGCTTCATGCGAGTCGCTGAGTTAAGTTGCCAAAGAGCGCTTACCGGCATTTGGTGGAAGCTCAATGAACCATGAGCGGGGTCAACAAGCGCAAAACCATCCTCATCATCAGCCAGACGTTCGTGCCCGATCCGGCGAGTGTCGGTCAGCACATGGCCGATGTGGCTCAGGAGATGGCGCGACGCGGCCATCGCGTGATCGTATTCACGGCCAACCGCGGCTATGAGAACCCGCGTCTAAGGTATCCCACCCGCCAGACCGTAAACGGCGTGGACATTCGCCGGCTCCCTTTCTCGTCGTTCGGCAAAAGGTCGATCTTCACTCGCGCCTTCGGAGCGCTTTCGTTTCTCGTGCAGTGCGCGCTGCGTGCGCTGGTCACGCCCGACGTGAAAGGAATCTTTTTCTCCACGTCGCCGCCGCTTGTAGGAGCGGCCGCCGTGCTGGTGGCGCTGTTGCGGCGTGCGCCAACGGCCTACTGGGCGATGGACCTCAACCCCGATCAGCTCATCGCCATGGGCAAGCTCAAAGAGACCGATTTGTCAGCGGGTTTGTTG
>DATLIT010000433.1:0-8406 GCA_035539295.1 Terrimicrobiaceae bacterium
CTTCATGTCGATCAAATCTTTGACACCGAGCCGAAGCGACTTGTCCCCGGGCTTCGGAGGCCGATATGAGATAAAGGCGTGAGGTGGCGGCGTCGCCGGCTTCCGGAACAGCGACGGCGAGCAGCCGCTCAGCAGCGCGAGGACAAGCAGACCGACTATCGCGCGTGGTCGTAAGAATGGGGGATCAATCGTCATGTTTAGAATTCGAGAGGTTGCGGTCGTCCACTCGGCAAGAATGCCGTCGAACTCTCCATTCTCGACACGTCTCTCTGTATCTGTCCAGTCTGCGGAGGGTCAAGCGTCGCGTCGGCAGAGCTAATGAGGCTTTTAGCCTGCCGGTATTCGATAATCAAGTGTGCTACCGCAAGTCCGCCCGCCACTACCACCGATGGAAGCCTTGTCTGTCGATGCAATCCCTGGAGGCGAGGAGTGGCAATACGAACCGAAGTGGGATGGCTTTCGCTGTTTGGCTTTTCGCGACGAGGACAGGATTGAGCTTCAATCAAAGTCCCAACAACCGCTCGCCCGGTACTTCCCCGAGCTCGTCAGAGCCTTTTCGGAGGTGAAGGCGCGACGATTTGTTCTGGATGGAGAGATCGCCGTTCCGGAAGGCACCAGTTTTTCGTTTGACGCATTGCTGCAGCGGATCCATCCGGCAGCCTCGCGCGTTGAACGCCTCTCGGTGGAAACCCCGGCCATCTATATTGCCTTCGACCTTCTCGCCGACGACGACGGCACATCATTGCTCGAACTTCCTTTACGTGAACGGCGTCGGCACCTGGAGCGATTTGCGGGAGAATTTTTCATTAAAGGGGGTAGGATCCGATTCTCTCCTGCCACCACAAATCTCGGCGAAGCAAAGGATTGGCTCGCACAAGCCTCGGCCACTCTCGACGGCATCATCGCGAAACGACGCGATCTCAACTACCGCTCCGGTGAACGCGATGGCATGCAGAAGATCAAGAGTTTCCGCTCCGCCGACTGCGTCGTCGGCGGATTTCGTTACGGAAAAGGCAAAAAGACCGTCGGTTCGCTTCTCCTTGGTCTCTATGACGCGATGGGTTTGCTGCATCACGTGGGATTCACTTCGAGCATCCCCGCCTTCGACCGCCCGCCTCTGACGAAAAAGCTCGAAAGACTTGTCGCCCCGCCTGGGTTCACAGGCTCCGCCCCTGGGGGACCGAGCCGTTGGAACCAAGGAAAGGAAAATGTCTGGCAGCCGCTCAAGCCGGAACTTGTCGTCGAAGTTTGCTACGATCATGTCACCGGCAGTCGTTTCCGCCATGGAACCAAGTTGCTCCGTTGGCGACCTGACAAATCGCCGCAGCAATGTAAGATGGACCAGCTCGCGCAAAAAAGGTCCGACCTGCTCCGCCTCCTCAAATAGCATCCAATTTGCGAGGTGCCGGCAGACGCTGTTTCAGCGTTAACAAAGGCTCGAACAGGTCGCCATGCTTCTTGACACGCTTCAGCACTGCCTCGCTGTCGAATACCAGCCGACCGGGATCGCCCTTTTTTGCGACCGACTCCACTTCGGACCACCGCAGGGGCGTGGAAACAGTGGGCGTAGCTTTCGCGCGCAACGAATATACATTTACCGTGGTCTTGTGCTCGTCATTCTGGCTCCAATCGATCAACACCTTCCCTTTGCGTAGCTCCTTCTGCATTCGCGACACTACCAGGTCCGGATGCTCGCGTTCCAGTCTCTGAGCCAAAGCAAGTGCAAACGGCTTTGTCCTTTCGTAAGTGGTCGCCACGTTTAGTGGCACAAAGACCTGCAATCCTTTAGAGCCAGAAGTCTTTGGAACAGATTGCAACTCCAGGCGATCAAAAATCGCGCGCAACCACAATCCTACTTGACAGCAAAGGGCGATGTCGGCCGGCGGGCCCGGATCGAGATCAAACGCCAGCGCAGTGGGTCTGGTGATCGCCGGTGCTCGATGGAGAAATGTGTGTAGTTCCAGATCGGCAAGGTTCGCTGCCCAGACGAGGGCGGGCAGATCGTTCATCATGCAGTAGTCGATCTTCCCTTCCTTGCGGCGAGAAGGCACCTCCGTGGTCTCGATCCACGATGGACGGTGCGAGGGACATTGTTTCTCGTAGAAGAAAAACCCATTCACGCCATCGGGATAGCGCTTTAAAGTAATCGGCCGATTGCGCAAATGCGGCAGCAGCACCGGAGCTATCCGAATGTAATAGTCGATGACTTGCCCCTTGGTAAAGCCAACGTCAGGATAAAGCACCTTTTCGAGGTTCGAAACGGTCAGCTTGGTCTTTCCGACAACGATTTCAGTTTTCTTACCCATGAGGCTCTCGCCTATTCTTTACCATAGAGGAGCACAGAGAACACAGAGAAAGGCAATAAAGAAACCGACCGTCGCGGTCGGATAGACATTGGGCTCCCGACGAGTTTGAACGCGATGTCGCGCGTGTTCAGTTCATTGTTGAGGCAATTACTCGTAAGGCGATTCTAGAACGCAAACCGCTGACGCGATAATCACCTCGGTAAGCGTCTTCGTTAGGAAACTCCGTATCCTCGGTGGTTAAGCATTTGGCATTCTGACCAGCTATCTTTTTTTGGAGCAATCAAGCAACTCTTCGGCTTCGATATCCTGAAACACCGCACTTCCAGCTGATTGCGGCGACCCAATCAATCATGACGCCTCAAATCCTGCTCTTGCTGATCTTGCTCGCGATTGCAGTGGCGCTCTTTTGGTGGGAACGGATCTCCGCGGAAGTCATCGCCCTTGGTCTCGTGCTGGCGCTTGCATTTACCGGGCTGGTGCCGCGGGAGGAGGCATTTCAGGGATTCGGCAGCGACACCGTTATCATGATCCTGGGATTGCTAATCCTCACGGCCGCGCTTGAGCGCACCGGCGTGACAGACCTTGCCGGGCGCGCGGTCTTGCGTCATGCCGACGACAGCCCCGACCGGCTCTTACTCATTATCATGGCGGCATCCGCAGGCATTGGCGCGTTCATGAGTAACACGGCGTCGACTGCGTTCTTTTTGCCAGTTGTCATCGGCATCGCGAAGAAGGCAGGAATCAGCCCGTCCAAACTGCTCATGCCTCTGGCATTCTCTTCGATCGTCAGCAGCTCGGTCACGCTCGTGAGCACATCGACAAACATGGTGGTGAGTGGAATGATGATCGCCTACGGCATGCCAGCAATGGGCATGTTCGAGCTCGCGCCGGTCGGCATACCCATCACGCTAATCGGGCTTGCCTACATGTTTCTCATCCGCCGTTTTATCCCCGATCGGCAAGCAGGTGATGACCTGATCGAAGAGTTTGGAGTGCGGCCATACTTAAGCGAGATAGTTATTCAACCCGGGTCCAATCTGGCCGGGAAGACGCTTGGCGAGGCAAATGTCGCTCAGCAACTAGGGCTGACGGTGCTTAGAATCCTGCGTGATAACAGCCAAAAGCTTGCCGTTCGCGCCAAGACCACGCTGCGAGAGGGTGACACTTTGATCGTCGAAGGCAGCCAGGCTGATATTTTAAAGATCAAGGACACTGCCGGAGTCGAGATCGTCGCCGATGCCAAGGTGTCCGCTTCGGATCTCGCCATGGAAAACACGCTCCTCGTCCAGGCTGTCCTCCTGCCGGGCTCCCCATTGCTAGGACGCACCCTGCGCCGAGAGCGTTTTCGCGAGAGCTACGGAGCGCAGGTCCTCGGCATCAATCACCATGGAACTAATGTGATTCGCAAATTGCGCGATGTTCCCTTGCGCCTCGGCGACGTCCTCTTGCTCCAAGGTTCGTCCGAGAATCTCAAGCGCCTGCAAGAGAGCGGCATGGTCCGAATCCTCGGAACATCCGAGGCACTGGAAGACGTTCGCCCGCGCATGGGTCGTGCGCCGCTCGCGATTGGCATCTTTGTGGCCATGCTTGCACTCGTGACCGCACGTGTGCTCAGTCTTCCCCTAGCCGTCATGCTCGGGGCGCTCTTAGTTTTCATCACCCGCTGCATTACTCCGGAAGAAGCTTACGCACGTGTTGAGTGGAAGGCGATTATCCTGATCGGATCACTCCTCGGCCTCGGCGCCGCCATGGAACACACCGGTGCCGCCAAGTACCTCGCCTGGCAATTGGTCTCGCTCACCGGGACAAGCCAACCGCTGCTGTTGCTGACCGTCTTCTTCGCACTGACCGTATTTCTTACACAACCGATGTCCAACCAGGCCGCGGCCATCGTCATTCTCCCGATCGCTATCCAAACTGCGCTTCACCTCAACATGAATCCACGAACCTTCGTCATGATGGTCGCCATCTCCGCAAGCTGCTCCTACCTGACTCCACTCGAGCCGGCTTGCCTGATGGTCTATGGCCCGGGTCGCTACCGCTTCGCTGATTTCGTTAGGATCGGCTCGTTGCTCACGCTTCTCATTTACCTCATCTCCATTGTCCTTGTCCCTCTCGTCTGGCCACTGAAATAAGCTTAGCGATCTCAGCTGTAGCGGCGTGTCCCCACCATTGACAAAATCCCTACGGGGAATGCGACATCGCCGCTACAAAAGAACCCCCTAAACGATGCCAACGTCCGCTGCTGCAAAGAAGCCACAACGACGGGCACATCGCGACTCCGGCGGACAACCGAGGCCCAGCCGCCTGGATTTTCAGATTGACTCTGCCGCAAGGACTGCTTGATAAAAGAGCGCCGTGCCAAAGTCGTCGCGGGAGCTCGTCGATTTGATCCTTCTCGGGCCTACCGGAGATCGCAGACAATTGCAGGATTCACCCATCTTAGGTGACGTTTGGATTAAATACGCCGCCAATCCGCGCAAACAATGGGATCTTCTTATTAGTCCGGAGAGGAAGTTCGCCGCCGGGGCGGTCGCAGCGACGATCGCCAAAGCGGTTCGAAAGCTTAGGAGCAAGCTTGATCCCGAAGGCAACGATTCTGCGCAAGTCGCCTGTCTTCAGGCCCTCATCGCCGCGAAGCTGACCTTTCGAGAGTTGCTCCAAGTGATTGTCCCCATGACGGTGTGGTGGAACGATCGGAGAATCCAAGAGCAGCTCGCCAAAAGGTCTCCGGCAAACACGCTCACGGAAACGATCCGAGAACTTCAAAAGTGCCTCAACTTGCAGGAAGACGAAGACACAGAGGGTGGACCACTCCGGTATTTCACCCAACTTACGGCGCTGGATCGGTATGTGACCCTCGCTGGCGTGATCTTATGGGCGAGCGAACATGGCAACTCCGCCCAAGGAATTGCCGGAGACTTGGCACAGCTCGAAGATCCTCGCGAGATCGTGACTGAGCTGGAAACCCTCTCGAGAGCGATCCAGAATGCTCCGGTCACCGAACGAAAGGAAGCGAGTGTCTGGCAAATTTCTCTCAACCGTCGCGCGATGGCGGCGCTCGAAAAATCCGTCCAAGCCGTAAAGGGGGACGCTGCTCGGACACTCTTTAAGGTGAAGTGCGACGAGATTGCCTGGGCAGTCGTCGATTCCGGTATCGATGAAACCCATCCCGCCTTTTGGCTGGACGACAGCGGCAAGGAGAACCGCATTATCAAGGCTTATGATTTTGGTGATATAAGGACGATCGTAAGCCTCGACAATCTCGACATCCCTGAGGATCAGCTAGTCAAGAGAATCCCTAGGCTGAGAAAGCTCAGGGGAAAACAGCGCAAGATGGCAGTGGAAAAACTGCGGAGCCTCGCGGAGGATGCGCGCAATGATCGGCCGATTCATTGGGAGCTGGTCGAGGAATTCATCACTGTCGACGCTAACACCCGACCGCAAAGTAGCCACGGAACGCATGTCGCCGGGATTCTCGGAGGACGCGCCGATCCTGAGCACAAATACGCTCCGGTGGACGGCATGTGCCCGGACATCAAGTTGTATGATTTTCGAGTCCTGTCCAAAACCTTGAGCAATACTGAATTCGCGATCATCGCTGCTTTGCAGTTTATTCGTCACCTCAATGAGCGGAGTGGCTTCATGGTCATTCACGGTGCAAATCTCAGCCTCTCCATTCCGCACGATGTCCGCAACTTTGCCTGTGGCCGAACCCCAATCTGCAACGAGTGCGAGCGGCTGGTGGAAAATGGCGTCGTCGTCGTCGCGGCCGCTGGGAACCTCGGCTATCAAAGCTTCGAAACCAAGGAGGGTCGTTATGATAGCTACGCCGCTTTCAGCATTACCGATCCCGGCAACACCGATGGGGTGATCACGGTCGGGGCCACGCATCGCTTTTGGCCGCATACCTATGGCGTCAGCTTCTTCTCGAGTCGGGGACCTACTGGCGACGGCAGACTGAAGCCGGATCTGGTCGCACCGGGCGAGCGGATCCGCTCTGCTCTTGTCGATCAGGGATGGGGAGAACTCGATGGCACCAGCATGGCGGCGCCTCACGTCAGCGGCGCAGCGGCCATGCTCATGGCGCGCTACTCGGAGCTTATCGGACAACCGCGTCGCGTCAAGAAAACGCTCTGCGAGTCCGCCACCGACCTCGGGCGCGAGCGAACGTTCCAAGGCCACGGAATGCTCGATGTCCTTCGCTCCTTTCAACGAATGTAAAGAGGTCGCGCTATGATTTTCTCGCTCGATGTCAGGCGTGCCCGCAAAGGCGATTGCCTTATTCTTCACTACGGGACCAAATCCAAGCCGGGGCTCGTGCTTATCGATGGCGGCCCAGCACAAGTCTATGGGCCGCACTTAAAGCCTCGACTGGAGGAAATTCGCAAGGCGCGACGACTGGCCGAGAGCGAACCTCTCACTGTAGATTTGCTCATGGTGAGCCATGTCGATGATGACCACATCAATGGAATCCTGGAACTCACCCACGAACTGATCGATGCCAAGGCGGCTCGGAGGCCGTTGCCATTCAAGGTCCTCAATCTCTGGCACAATACGTTCGATGACATCATCGCCAGCAACCCAGACGAACTCGTTGCCTCCGTCAAGGCATCGTTTGGGCCGGCTTCGCTGGCCGGGGAACCCGATACGGACGGACTCGATCCTGACACTGCCAAGGTGTTGGCGAGTGTGGGTCAAGGTTTAAGGTTACGCGACGACGCTCGAGCTTTGGGGTTGGGCATCAATTCCGAATTTCGCGGCAAGCTGATCAAGGCGCCGGGTCGTCAGCCCAAAGATCTCCCAGGTGGGCTCAAACTCACCGTGGCCGGCCCGATGGAAGACGAACTTCTCGCCCTCCAAAAGGAGCATGCAGCCTTTCTTAGCAAGATGAAGAAAAACAAAGAGGCTGTGGCGGCGTTCACAGACTCTTCAGTCGCAAACTTATCCAGCATTGTCGTCCTCGCGGAAGCCGGTGGAAAGAAGATGCTCCTCACGGGCGACGCTCGCGGTGACAAGATTCTCCTTGGCTTGGAAAAGATCAGATTGTTGCGGCCGGGCGGGAAGATGAAGGTCGATGTTCTGAAAATGCCTCATCACGGCAGCGATCGAAATATGGAAACGACCTTCCTCGAACGGGTGGTCGCCGATCACTATGTCTTCTCCGGTGATGGCGAGCACGGTAACCCGGAACGGAAAACGTTGCAGATGCTGCGCGACGCACGCAAGGACGAGAATTTCCTCATCCACCTCACCTATCCCATCGAGGAGATCGACGCTGGACGCAAAGAGGATTGGAGGAAGGAACAAGCCAAAGAGAAGGCGAGAAAAGCGAAAAATCCCAGCACGCAAGTGAGGCCCAATTGGTCTGAGAAGAACAACAGTTTGCGAGCCTTCTTTGCCGATCATCCCGAGCTCGAGCACCAAGTCAGATTCGTCGAGAAGAGCAAACCGCACGTCATCGATCTCCTCGACAAAGTTAGCTTCTAAGGGCAGCACGAGTTCCGCCATGCCCCGGCCGACGTCGCCTAGGCCACTGGAAATCTGGATTCTTGCCAGCGCTGTCTTGGGATGGTTTTGCCCCAAAGTTCTACGCTGAAACTGCGCCGTTGACGGAAGGCAGCCGCTCTAGAGCGCGCTTGGATAGGTCTCCGGCAGTTCCTCTGCCTCCCAGTGAGAAGTGCGCTCCAGCGGCTCAAGGGCTCGAGTTTCGTCGAGGTGAATGACAGCATCAAATTGCTGGGGCAAGCGCGCCTCGCAGTAATGACTCCCGCGCTCGGACTCCGGCCGGTAGGTCCCCCCGATCGCTCGCTCCAGCCGTTTTTTGGCGAGCAGTATGTTCGTTTCCGTCTGTTCTTGCAGGTCGAGCCAAAAGCGGGGCATGCCCGTTGCATGGAAGAGCCGTTCATAGCTGTCGCGGAGAGCGGGTCGAACGTTCCGTCGCTCGGCGGGCTGACCCCAATCTCGCGCCGCGGTCACGGTGCCGGAGTACGTGGTAAACGCAATGGCAAAAGCCTCTAGACCAAATCGCTCTCGCACCAACTGGCCGATGTTCAACTCGCCGCTCGCGCTCATGGAAGTCGCGCGGGCATCGCCAAGG
>DATLIT010000434.1:0-2424 GCA_035539295.1 Terrimicrobiaceae bacterium
GTTACGCTGCACTAGTTTGGCACCGTCACGACCTTGGATTGCTGCCGAGGGGACCACGGCCACCAGGATCAGGTCGCGCCGACCATTGCGTCGCATCGCGATTATGGGCGGGGGACTGCTTCTAATTGCAGCAATTGGCCGCGGTTACCACCCACGGGCTCAAAACCGTTCACCGAGTGTCCAACGCGGAACAGATGCTCATAACGCTCCGGGATTTGGGCCTGTAGGGCGGCCGCATTCGAGCCAGCCGCATCCGCAAGACCTTGGCATACCGGCCAGCACTTCCCGTATGCGTCGTCTGCGACGACGACCGATGTTGGTCTCGCCGAGGAAAAGGTAAGCGATCATGCCAACCACTGGTAAGGCGATGATCATCACGATCCAGGCAATGCTCGAAGCCGGTTCGCGGCGCGGCCGCAAGATCACTCGCGCGATCACCGCGAGGTGGATGAGGAACAGCAAAAGCGCTTCCAGCCTGTAGAAAAATGAGTATCCAGTCATGCCTCGCTGAGTTCTCTACCAGAGTTCGGGCCCATGATCGAGTGCGGGCGAGCCCGAACCGACGGCTCGGGCCGAGAGAGAAATGAAATCAGCTAGGTCCCGTTAGGACCGACAAGCGCGCTAAGCTCCCTTAAATTTGTTGATCCTTAGAGCGGATTTTTGATTCGAGGGTTGAAGCCGGTATGCCAAGTTTGGCCTCGGCACCGTGTCGACCGAAAAGTTTGCCCTTTATTTGTGCAAGAGCGGCTTCAATCGTTCCTGCGCGGTCGATATTTTACCGGCTGGTTGTAAATGCGCACTCACTTCACGAAGTCACGAACGAGCTGCGCAATCTGATCTGCGGCGGTGTCGAGCGCGAAATGACCAGCATCGAGGACGTGGACATCGGCTTTCGGCACATCTTTGCGGTAACGTTCCGGTTCTCCGAGATCGAACGAGAGATCGTACTTACCCCAGATTGCCTATCGGCACTGGAATTTAATAAACCCGTTTGTCAAGATCGACCCCCCGATCCAGAAGGGAGCCCCACATCCGCTACCTTCTTCTGGCCGACATCCGACGGCTTCTCGCCTATCTCAAAGGCCGCCAGCAAGGCTATGGTTCGGCCCTCGCATTCCATTTGGCCAACGCGCTCTTCCTGACGGCGTGCCGGTTTGACGAACTAATCTAACTCACCTGGGCCGACTGTCAGGCGGTAGGAAAAGAAATTGTGACGCTCCGGATTAAAGGCAAGGGGAGCGTCTTCCAGGATGTCCCGGTTACGGGTGCCTTGAGCGCAGCGCTTCTGGAATGGAGGGATATCCAGGAGGCGTTGAAAGGCAGGAGAATCCTTGCGCCCGGAAGAGTCTCGCCAAAGCATTCCGAGGGTTTGTCAACCGTGATGCTCCTCGGTGCCGGAGTTCGGGCGCTGGCTCGAAGCGGAACTCTTTGTGCCGGATGTGTCCGCCCGTGTAGGCAATGTAGCCGCCAACGCCGAGCGTGCCCGTGGCCAGCATTAGTCTCGTAATTGCCACCGGCAGCGCGGCTTTCGGCCGCTTCCATTCCACGGCGATTGATACCAGCGCGAGCGCGCCCAGGGCGTAGAAGACATACATGAGCTGCTCGCCGCGGTGCTTGTGTTCGTCGAGCCATTTTTGTCCCTCACTGTCGGCCATGCCTTTCACGCGGTCATAACCGTGCTGACCATAGTGAAGCGTTGGCCACGCGGACGCGGCTGCGATGAGGATGACGGCGAAGGCGCCGGTACGCACCTCACGGCTTCGTAACACCAAGCCGATTATCAGGCCGATCAGCCCCATTGCCAGCCCATAGACCGGCAAGGGATTGAAGAGCACATGGATGTATTCCGGCTGCTCCAGCCCTTTGAGAAAGCCTTCAAGCATGGCCTTGGCAGATTCGCGGAAGATTCGTGCTATTTCTTCAAAATCTCGGCGTTCTCGATCATGTTGAAGCCATCACGCGAGACGAGCTTACCTTTGACGGTGATTGTCTTGGCCGCTAGCGAAACCAGCTCAGAGTTGATCGGCTTGTGTTCACCAATGAGCAGATAGGTCTTACCGTCTTCGGCCTTGATGCCGACTGGCAGGCCCATCTTGATGCACGTCTTCGCGCAGTCAAGATGCCCTGAGCCTGTGGCGTTATGGTCGATGTAGCATGCCATATCGACGACTTCGCCGCGAACGGTGACCTCTTCGCCCGCCTGCTCTTCGTGCCCCATCGGGACGGGGGTTCATCTTCATGTCACGGGCAGACGAGCCTTGAGCAATTGCACGACGGCGGGCGAGGGTGGTGACGACTTCATTCGCCCCAGAATCGCGCAGGCGCTGGGCCGCATGGATGATGTTTCCGGTAGCGCCCCAAAGGGCGGCGATTTTCAGATTCGGAAGTTGCGCTCGCAGTTTTAGGGGCCGATCAGGAATTGTC
>DATLIT010000435.1:0-3732 GCA_035539295.1 Terrimicrobiaceae bacterium
GACCATAACGAAGGTTCGACTGCGCGATAGCCATGAGAGCCCAGGCTTCAGGATAGTCGGGATCCAGCCGCACCGCTTGTTCGCATATCTGGATCACGCGCTCCTCTCTCCGGCGATCACCGTGATTTCCGGTGATCCAGATCTGCCGGGCAAGCAGGTATAGGTCGTATGCGGCCGCGTCGCTCGTGCCGCGATCCTCGATCTGCATTCGTTCGGTCGGCAACAGCTTGATTTTCAACGCGTCCACGATCGCTTCGCTGATCTCGTCCTGGATTTCGAAAATGTCGGTGAGGTCGCGGTCATATCGCTCCGCCCAAATGTGCCCCCCGCGTCTACCGTCGATTAGCTGGGCTGTGATCCGTACGCGATTGCCCGACTTGCGAACGCTTCCCTCTAGGACGTGACTAACTCCGAACTTGCGGGCCAGTTCAGCGACGTCGGGCGACTTTCCCTTGAAGGCGAATGCCGTATTTCGCGCGATCACCTCAAGCGACGAAATCTTGGACAGGTCAGTCGTAATATCTTCGGATATTCCATCGCTGAAGTATTCCTGCTCGGCGTCTCCGCTCATGTTGGTGAATGGAAGAACGATGATGCTGAGAGTTGTCGCGAAAGCAGGGGCCTCTTCCTCGTTTTCCTCGACGCCCGTGAGTGCGAGAACGCTTTCATGCAACTTAAGCCACTGGGGTTCCTCCTTGCTTCCGTCCCAATCCGTCAGAATTGCGCAATGGATCTGCTCGAACGGCATGGGCGGCTTCGACCCGTCGAGCGTTGCTTGAATCAGCGTGCCCCGGGCTCGAGCCGCGTCGGCTTCGGATCGGACCCAATCAGATTTGGCGGATTCAGCGGACCAAAGAACCACTACCGCATCAGCTGTTTCGAGCCTCTCCTGGATAACGTCAGAGTAGCTCCGATGGGCTGGCAGTTGATCATCACGCCAGACCTGGAAGCCTGCGCTCCTCAGCGCGTCCGCGACCTGGGTGGCTTGCGGGTCGTTCGCCCGCGCATAAGAAACGAAGACGCTTGGCATGGGACATGCGGAATAACAGGACTTACTGGGGGAGTCTTGTAACGCGTCTGCGATCGATCGGAACTGTCGTTCGCGGGCGTTGGCGATAGAGTCAGCCTTCGACCCATTGCTGACATTAGAGCGTACCGGCTGGTGCAAGCCACTCTGCCTGAGTTCCGTGCGGGTCGGTCCAGGCGAGCGGCTGTCCGTTGAGGGAAAGTAGAAATCGACCGCGGGTGTCACCTTGAGCCTTCGAACTTATTTTTGGAAAGACGGACGGAGACTCGTTCGAAATCCAGAAATCCCCCAGCTCCATTGCTGACGTGGCAAAATGTTCCCGTTCGGACTGTGAGCCGACGTATGCCAGCACGGCCGAGTGGAAGATTACCTTGGTGCAGTCGCCCGGCGCTTCCGAGCACAACCTCTCAAGGTCGCTTAGGAGGTTGCCTTTGACGACGCGTGGCCGAGCCTTGCGGGCAATGGCCGCAGCGGCTCGAAAATTCGAGAGACGCTCTGCCTGACCGGGACAGATCAAGAGTTCCAGCCAAAGTGTGCGATCATGGTCCTCGAGATCGACTGGCTCAAGGTCGAGCCCGGCACGCCAAGCAACTTCCGGCAGGCGATCTGGGATTGGCGCCGGACCGGTGAGCGAGCAACGGAACACCGGAATGTTATCGGACCCATGTTCAGGCACGAGCCTGTGCCCATTGAAGTCGTAGGCGTACTCGTCGGGAAGAAGACAGAGGCCGGCAGCGGCCCCGACCTCGATGAGCGCCAGAGGACCGGGCAATTGCGCGAGGATGCCAAGAAGCGTCGCACAACGCGCAGGCTCGTTCGTCTGCGTCGACCGGTGCAGGATCCGGCGGGATAGTTGTGGCCAGTCTTCGATCAGCCTGGAACGGAAGCCATTCCAATCGGAAGGGGTGCCACACAGGGACCGATAACCTGCAAGCAACAAGTTGGGCTGCCGCTTCGGTGGGGGCAGCTCGCCGATCAGGCCGAGCACCCGTTCGTCTTCGGCAATCGATCGTGTCAATTCCTCGTATAGAGGAGAGCGACCCTTCGCTTCCACCGTTGAGAAGCGACTATAGATGCGGGCGATCTCTTCCATCTCCGGAGTCCCGTTTGCGGTCGAAAAGTGCATTAGGGTAGTCGTTCCGGTGCGATGGCCATTTCCCTCTTACAAGTAATGTCCCGGGCCACAATGTTCTCCACTTGGCAGCATCAGTGTCAGCTTGCGACCCATTGCTGATATTGGGAAGCGGGCATCTGGTCATAGCGAAGTAGCGGCCAACCTGCCCTCCTCTCCTAAGTCTCCATCCATGACTATCCCTATGGAGGCGGCGTTCCTGCCACGCTAAAGCTCCGCCCGCAGCCGGGGGCCTGTTCGGGAGCGAATTGCCTGAACGAGGTAATTGGTGAAACGGCTGATTGAATTGGGATTTCTGGCATGCGCGGCCACCTCGGCTGCCGCAGACCCGGTCACACTCCATAAGCCGTCGGTCATCGAGAGAGCAGATCGGCTCAGGACCGGCCAATTTGTTTGGGAACCGGCCGCCGCTTCAACCGGACCGGTCTTTCTGCTGATCGATCTCACCAGGCAGCGCATCTTGTTGTACCGCGGCGGCGTACTTATTGCCGCCTCGACAGTATCAAGCGGCAGCAAAGGACGCGAGACGCCCACCGGCGAGTTCACCATCCTGCAGAAGGAGGTTGTGCATCGGTCTGGCACCTATGACAATGCGCCGATGCCCTACATGCAGCGGCTTACCGCGAAGGGTGTCGCAATGCATGCCGGCCATCTACCAGGCTACCCGGCGTCTCATGGCTGTATCCGGCTGCCCAAGGCCTTTGCCAAACTGCTCTATGGAGTCACCGGTCTCGGCACGCCGGTCTTGATCACCGATGCTGAGCAAGAGCGAAGGGCCGCCGAATACCAGCGCGCCTTAGAAGAGATCGCCCGAATGAAGGCTGAGCTACAGGCGGATGCGGAACGTGCATTAGCCGAGTTTGACAGGGCAAAGGCCGCGCACCAGGAGACCTTGCGGCAGCACAGCGCAAAGATGGCGGAGTACCAGCTGGAAGTTGCATCGAAATAATTTTGTGGGCGCTTTCCACTGATTCCCGCCGTAACCGCCAATGACAGCTTGGGACCAAAGCGGACGTAAGGCTGTTCGACTCAATCAATCACGGCTCGGTTCTGTTCGACCGCGCCGCGCCGTTGTCGCGGTCGATATTCTTTGGAGCGGACCGCATGTAAGCCGCGCAGAGATCACAGTTGGACCAAGTTATTCCTCAGTGCGTAGCGAACCAATTCGGCAGGCGTCCTCATGCCTAGTTTGTGCATTGCGTTACCCCTATGGGTCTCGACGGTTTTGAGGCTGATGCCTAGCCGCAGGGCTATCTCTCTGTTCGTGTAACCTTCCGCAACCTGCTGGACTACTTGGCGTTCGCGGTCGGTGAGAATGCTCACTTCCGACGAGGGTTCGCTTGCCACAAGTCGATCGAGAAGCTTGTCTGAAATCGGCCCAGCGAAGTACGGGCGGTGGACTGAAAGAGCATCCAGGGCGGCAATGACGTTGGTGGCCGGATCAGACTTCAGGACGAAGGCGCGCACGCCCGCGCGGAAAACGTCAATGATGAGATTCTCCTGATCGTGCATCGTGTACATGAGTACCTCGATACGTGGGAGTTCGCGCATTAACGCCTTGGCCAAATCGACC
>DATLIT010000436.1:0-4983 GCA_035539295.1 Terrimicrobiaceae bacterium
TGTACCCGGGCTCTTCGTTTCGCAACATGATGTCCATGCCATGAAAAGAGACCAACGAGGGTCGGGACCAGTTGCGCATGAACGGAAGCAGGTGGACACCCGTATGACCGAAGTAGACGTGGAGGAGTTGAGCGTTGCGACGCGTCAAGACTCCTTCGAGTTGATCATACTCTCCGCGATAGAAGACCGGCTCCATCCGTTGGAGGTACTTTCTCTGAAACCGCAAGAGAAAGTTGATCCGCGGACGAGGGAGAACTTCGATGTTCGGAAATGGGAACGCGTCGGCGTTTTCCCGAGACTTGGTCATGATAAAGGTTCGAAACTCGCGCAATCCAGTGACTTGCCTGTAGATATGCTGCATCTCCCGCTTCAGGAAAGTATTGCAATAGCTGGCGACGACGGGCTGATGCATGCGGAGTCCAGCAAACCGTCGCTCGAAGTTTTCGCAAGCGGATTTTCTGAGCCTTCCGGGGATTTTCGTGGTTTAATGCGGGGTGAACTTCCCTTCCGGAGGCGCCGCATCCTCGCCGCAGGATGAGCCAGAGCCAGAGTCCAGCCTCGCGGACAACGATGAAGCGAGTGACGTTGCCCTGATGCTCCGCGTCAGGGATGGTGACCTTGAGGCATTTGAAACGTTGGTGATACGGCACCAGCACAGCGTCGTCGGCACTGCGGCAAAGATGCTTGGAGGGGCCGCTGATGCCGAGGATATCGGTCAGCAAGTGTTTGTGCGGGTGTGGAAGCACGCCGCGCGTTACCAGCCGTCAGCGAAGTTTACCACCTGGCTGATGACCATTACACGGAATCTTGTCTTTAACGAGCTGCGTCGCAGACGGCGCTCGCAGCAGGTCTCCATGGACGCCGATGAAGGCGACACGATCAGGCATCAGTTCGTCGACGAACAGGCGGCGGCGCCGAGTGAAGAAATGCTCGATTCCGAGTTGCACGAGGCGATTGACGCGGCGATTGCCAGCCTGCCGGAAGCCCAAAGATTGGCCATCGTCCTCCGCCGCTACGAGGGAATGCCATATGAGGAGATCTCCGAGGTGTTGAAGACGAGCGTGCCGGCCGTGAAAAGCATTCTCTTTCGAGCGCGTGCAGAGTTGAAGGCCCGTCTCAAAAAATATCTGGAATGACTGCCGGCTTGTGATCGGAGGTTCGTTCTGAACACTCTGGAGACCATGGGCAGCTTCCAAAAGGTAGGCCTCGTCACGTGTACGGCGCTCGCGTTGGCCAATATGATCGGCACGGGTGTGTTCACCAGCTTGGGCTTTCAGGTTGCGGCAATCCCATCTGCGTTTTTGATCCTGCTTCTTTGGGTGCTTGGCGGTGTGATTGCGCTTTGTGGCGCTCTCAGCTACGCCGAGCTGGCGGCAGCGTTGCCCCGCTCGGGAGGCGAATACAACTTTCTTTCACAAATCTACCATCCGGCCCTCGGCTTTATGGCGGGCTTCGTTTCCGTCGCCGTCGGTTTCTCCGCTCCCATAGCTCTCGCGGCCATCGCCCTAGGAAAATATCTGGCTGCGGCTTTGCCTGGTCTTCAAGCCGGCCCGGTGTCTCTCGCGGCGGTCCTGCTCCTGGCGGCGGTGCATTCGTTGACGGTGCGCGCCAGCGGCAATTTTCAAGTCTTGATCACTGCTTTGAAGATCGCCCTGATCGTGACTTTCATCCTCATCGGGGTCGCACGCGGAGGGTCATGGACGTTTTCACCGTACCGCGGGGATAGTGGCTTGATCTTCAGCGGACCGTTCGCGGTTTCCCTGATGTTCGTCCTCTATTCGTACTCGGGCTGGAATGCTGCCGCCTACATCATGGGGGAGGTGCGCGATGCGCAACGGACCGTGCCAGGCGCCCTTATTCTGGCGACAATCGTCGTCATGATTCTATACGTGGCTCTGAATGCCGTCTTTCTCGCGAGCGGACCAGCGGGAGAGTTTGCGGGAAAAATCGAGGTCGGGCAGATTGCCGCCCGCAACTTACTTGGCGAGCAAGGAGGGCGTATTATGGCTGGCCTAATCGGGGGAGGGTTGATCTCCGCGATTAGTGCCATGACGTGGGCGGGACCACGTGTCGCTCAGACGGTGGGTCAGGATTTCTCGGCTCTGAGAATTCTCGCCCGGACCTCGCCCGGCGGGGTTCCTCGGGTCGCCCTGGCCGTTCAAACACTGCTGGTGCTGTTGATGCTTGTCACCTCCACCTTCGAGGCGGTGCTCCTGTATGCGCAATTTTCCATTCTGGCATGCAGTTTCCTGACGGTGCTCGGTGTGATCATCCTGCGCTGGCGCCAGCCGGCTTTACCGAGGCCGTTCCGCTGCTTTGGATACCCGGTAACTCCCGTGATATTTCTTGCTCTGAATCTCTTTGCCATGATCTATACCGCACTTGATCGCCCTGAGCAGGCATTTGCCGGCTTGGCAACATTGCTCCTTGGCATTGGCCTGTATTTTCTCGCTCGGCGAAGCAGAATAGGCCAATGAGACTTTCCTCAGTCGTCGCGGTTTCTTTTCTTGCTCTCTCTTTTGGTGTGCAAGCCCAGGAAATCCGCCGCGCGGTGCCTTCGCAAGGGGTCCGCTATGCGCAGCCACTACCAGTGCTGGCCGGCAACGACGTAGCCGATTTCCTGGCTGGTGTGCCTTTGCCCGACGCGTCACCGCTCTCTTCCTTGCAAAGGACTTCCTGGTATCGCGAGCATCTCACGGCGCTCGGCAAACTCTCGCAGCGCTTCGATCGCAACTATTATTCAAAAATGCGCGCCTGGAGCGCAGCGGAGCTCGCTCCACGCATACCAATGCGGGTACCGGTGTATTATTTTTTTAGTGGCCCGGATGCGGTCAGCCCGCTCGCCCTTTTTCCCGATGCTCCGGTCTACATTCTCGGCGGACTGGAGTCAGTGGGCTCGATCATGCCTCCGAATGCTTTGGCACCGGAGGAGGTGGCCTTCGGATTGGAAAATCTGAGGAGATCGGCGGAGGTAATCCTTTCCTTTGGGCATTTTATCACCAAGGACATGAAAGCCGAATTGGATCGCAGCGCGTTTCGCGGAGTTCTTCCGTTGATATACATGTTTATCGCGTTGACCGGTGGCGAGATTGTCTCCACCCGGTACATCGCAGTAGTCGGGGGAGGAGTGGTTCAGGAACTGGGAAGCGAGTCTGTTCAGTCGAAGGGGCAGCTGCCAGGGGTCCGCGTAGAATTTCGCGGCCGAGGCCGCAGCGACGTGCAGACCATCATATATGTCCAAGCGAACGTGGCCGACGACTTTTTGAAATCCAACGGTTCGCTTCTGCAATGGGCGGGCAGCCATGGCCCCGGAAACGTTTATCTCAAGGCAGCGTCGTACCTGCTCCACGAACCGTACTTTTCACGCATTCGTTCGTTCTTACTTAACTACGCAATTTCAGTCCTGCAGGATGATTCAGGAATCCCGTTTCGGTTCTTTCGAGATGGCCGCTGGCAACTTTGGTTGTTCGGAACTTACTCAGGAACATTGGATATTTTCGCGAAGTATTATCAAAGCGACCTGCAATCAGCCTTCGCGACATCCCGAGCCGCGGCACCGCTGCCTTTTGGAACAGGATACAAGTGGCGGCTCGGCGAATCGAACTTAATGCTGGCAATAAAGCAGCAGGCGCAAGCACCAGCAAGCGTGCCGATACAACCTTAGCTGTTCGCCAGCCTACCGGAAAAATCGTCGGAGAAAGTCTGGGTCGCGAAAGCCTGCCCTGCTGCCGAGGCGAACAATGACAAGCTTACTCGAAGGTGACACATAGACCCGCTGACCACGAGATCCCACCATGGCAATCATGTCGGCAGGCGCGCTTCTGGAGAGGCAAGCGCGCTCCCAATCGGTCCCTGCGGAAATAGCTTCTTCGACGTCAATCTCTACGGCAGTCTTCTCGGTCGCGAATCGATTGAGCCAAAAGCCGAGACCATAGATAGGATTGGGCGCGGAGCCAAGTGATACCTGGCGCATCGGAGACGAAGGAACCAAAGGAAAAATCCAATGCCAGCCCTTGCGTCGGACAAGGTGTCCGATAGCAAGGAGGTTACGGGCGGAGACCTGGGCTCCCGCGGAGAAATAAGGATTGCCGAGTCGATCACGTCTCCAGCCGCCAGGCCGGATGCCAAGCGGACCGAAGAGAGCGCGTTCCATCCAGGCAAGGGGAGATTCTCCCAGTTTCCGCGCCATGAAGATTTCTAAGACCTCGTAGTGCGACGGCCCGTAGACAAATTTCTCCCCGGGTGCTGATGTCATCGGAAGATTGAGAGCCCTTTGATTTTTGTCGCGAACGTTCGCGGCGTAGAGCGCTTCGAATCCAGGGCTCAGCCCAGATGTCTGATTGAGCAGATCGCGGAGGGTGATCCTGCGCTTTTGAGGATGGTTTTGCCACTCGGTAAGGGTAAGACTTACTGGTTCGTCAAGCTGCGCTGGTCTTCTGCCGAAAGCGGTAAATGCGCCCAAGGCGCAAAGGCTCTTCGTAATGCTGAAAATGTGTTCACGATTGCTGGGTTCAGGGGTGCTATAGCGCTCGAGAATAAGTCGGCCGTTCTGCCAGACGAGCAAAGCCCGCTCGCCGCGTTGCGCGGAATAGGCAGCGGCTGCCTCAAAATCTCCAAAGGTCCGAGTACTTAAGCAAACGAAAAGGAGACAAGCTATCACGCCGCCGATTGGTCGAAATAGGCCTTTGCTCATCTGCGTTGGAAGGATGCGCTTCATTGCTGGGGTAGTGTGCACTCTGCTGCGGATTGCAAACGATGATTCAGATGCCAGGAGCCCAGCGTCGCCAATTCAGTGTTGCTTTTGAGCTGGCCAGACGCAATATTTGCTTACACGAAAGAAACCATGAGCGCTACACTTACCGCCACCAGCCAACTAGATCAGCTTAAGCAATTTACCACGGTCGTCGCGGACACGGGGGATTTTGAATCCATTAGAAAGTATGCGCCACAGGACGCGACCACAAACCCCACTTTGATCTTCAA
>DATLIT010000437.1:0-2441 GCA_035539295.1 Terrimicrobiaceae bacterium
GCTTCGGCTTCGCCTGCCCTCCATGCGGCCAGCATGCCAAGGATGACAAACGTCAGAGTCGAAAGCTCCGGCCCAACGCGCAACGCGGCGGAGTTGAAGATGGGAAGCACATTCAAGGCAAGCGCGATATAGGCTCCCTGGCGTGCGTCAGAAAGCTGCCGAATAAAACCGAAGCAGGCACACGTCGCGAGAAGGCTCCAGAGCGGAGCAGTCATTCGCCAGATCACGTCGGACTTCCCATAGACGCTGGCAACTTCAGTCAACAACGCTGTTCCGGCCGGACCGTCAAAAAAAGCGGGAGCAAGGCGCTGCGAGCAAAGATAGTAGTAGGCCTCGGCTGGCGCCGGTTCCGTTAACCACACAAAACCCGAGCGCGCCATGGTGACCACCAACGCGAAGAAAAGGAGCGTTCGCGGCGCGGTCACGCAGTAAGGAGACTTGGGTACGTGGTGTGCAATCGCGGAAGCCACAATCCTCCCCACCGCCGCCAAAGAGTCTCGACGCCTACAACCACCAACAAGCCTATCCCGAGGCCGAGCAAGCACGAGACCAACACGTCCAAGGGCCAGTGCGAGCCGACATAGACGCGACTATAGGCGACAAGAACTGCGGGTAGAAAGAGGAGCCATCCCCATCGCCGAAAAAACACCGCGCAGACCGTGGCCACCGCAAAGTTGTTGGCCGCATGCGCCGACGGAAACGACTTCCCGCGCGGGGGGCGAATGCGCGTACCGGAGTATTCCTCCTTCAATGGCCTGGCTAAAGCGAGGAAGCGCGGCGCCGTCGCCGCCAGGTCGAGCGTCCGCACGCCCTCAACCATCTCATGCGGTCGCGGCCGTCCCACAAAGTCCTTCAGCGTCCGAACCACGATTGCGTCGGTTATGACAATGGCCAGGCCCGCCGTGAGCAACATCATGCGCATGCGAAAGCCGCCCCAAATTGCTGCACCCAGCGCCACGGCCAGGAGCAATGGCAACCAGAAATCCAAGCTCGACATCACGGCCATGACGCGGTCGAGAGCTCCATGTGCCCAGTCGTGATTGATCAGGAAAAGTATCTGTTGATCCATGGTTGGCCACAGCTAGCCTTCCGAGATGATTTTCCGATCCGGGCGATTTCGCAAGCCGCTTGCGATCATAGCCGTGTTCTCATGCGTCGCCGTTTGCCGCGGAGAACCTGATGCTGAAGCCATCCTACGCGCCGCGCGACTGAACCCAGCCGGCCAAAAGATTTCCCTGCGGGCGCAGCTGCGGACAGGTTCCACCAACATGCCGTTCGAGATTGTTGTAGACGAAGCCATCCGCTACCGCTTCGAAAACCCAGACCAGGAGCTCATTCTTGAACTACGAGAAGATTCCTCGTCCCTCTTCGAGCGTGTGGGAGGTAAGACGGCGTCGGTCAAACCGGCTCGCTATGACGATCCTGTGCGTGGCACGGGCATCACCTACGAGGACCTTTTCCTGAGATTTCTCTATTGGAAGAGACCACGACTTCTGGGGGAGGATACGATCCGTTCGCGGAAAGCCTGGAAGATCGAACTACAAGCTTGGGGCACGTCATCTCAGTACGGAGTTGCGCGTCTTTGGATCGATCAAGAGAGCGGTGCTCTTCTCCGGATCGAGGGCTACAACCAAGCGGGAAAGCTTCTTCGTCGCTTCGAAGTCATCTCTGCCCAAAAGATCGATGGTCAATGGATGCTCAAGCAGATGCGCGTGGAAACGCTTGATCCCGAGTCCAGCAAGATAATTAATCGGACCTACCTCGAGGTTCTCGGCAAGTCTGCCACGACCTCTTAGAGTTTCTGACGCTACCAGCGGAGCGGCGCCACCACCTGTTGCTTTCTCGTCAGCCTGTCAACAAACCTGCCCCACGTTTCCTGCCCGCCGAGAATCTCAATTTCAACACGAAGGTAGTAGATGGGAACCTCGGGATCGAGAATTCGTGGGATACGCACGGCGTCCTTTTCGGTCGTGATGATGGCTGTCAAACCGCGTCGACCGCATCGTCGGATGAAGTTTTCGATTTCGCGAACGCTATAGCGATGATGGTCGATATAGAATTTGGAGACGGAAACTTTCGCCCCCAGATCGTTCAAGGCATTCTGGAAACTTTCAGGAACGGCAATTCCGCAGATCGAGCCAATTTCGAGATCACGCAAAAACTCCAGGGACTTGATCTCGCCGGTGACGAGGTTGCGCAAGTGCCGCGGGCGATGGGCACATTCAATGATATCCGCTGTCCGGTTGAATTGTCGAATTCGCGCAATGGAGGCGCCATTATTGCGATCGACGCACTTTGTCAGGAAGATATGGGTGGCGCGACGGAGATTTTCGGGCGGCTCGCGCAACGTCCCACGCGGTAGAAGGTACTCATTTCCAAAGAGTGCCTGGCTATCAATGAGCACGATTTCAATGCCGTGGCGCATTCGGACATACTGAAGG
>DATLIT010000438.1:0-5355 GCA_035539295.1 Terrimicrobiaceae bacterium
TTGTAGATCAGCGAAATCGCTTCGAGAGCGAGTGGATAGCCCCAGATCTGCTTGTTGTGAGTGACGGCCTGCCACGTGAGGGGAAGAAAGCCCGCCTTGAAGTCCTCGCTGATCTCCAAAGGTTGGAGGAGCCCGGCGTCCGCCCACTCACCGAGGCGATCATGAGCCCAGATAACGATATCCGGTCCCTTACCCCCCTGAGCGGCATTCTGGAACTTGTCGGTCAGTCCGTCCAGTGGCTCCACCTTGACGGGAATGCCGAGCTCGGCTTCACATTTTTTGCCGAGTTTTGCCAATCCCTGCCACCCCTTGTCTCCTCCAATCCAAACCAGAACCTCGCCATCAACCCAGGCCAGCGCTCGCGTTCCAGTGAGAGCGATCGTGACCGCGAACAAGAGGAGAGCAATCCATTTCATGCGACGGTTATGTTGAGGGGGAGGAAAACAGACCCCGCAGGCGAGTCCGCTATTTAGCCTGTAGAGGATTGTTCTGGGTCGAACAACTCAAGGTTGAAGGGAAATTGATAAGTTGGGCAATGATTTGGGTGAAAACTTCACTCGCTCGCTGGGGCGCTCAGGCGTGCCGAGTCATCCAAGGCGCCGACCATATATTGGACAATTTCCTGGCTGTTGGTATCGCCGGTGCGTTTCTCGGCGACTTTGCGCCCACGATGCATGACGATGATACGATCGGTAACAGCGAAGACATCCGGCAACGTATGACTAATGAGAATCACGGGCACGCGCTCGCTGCGTAGTCTGCCAATCAGGTCGAGAACTTTGCGTTGCTCAATGACGCCAAGATTATTCGTCGGTTCATCCATAATCATCAGCTTCGCCTCCCAATACATCGCCCTGCCGATTGCGACCGCTTGCCGCTGGCCGCCGGACAGCTTCTCGATCTTCTCGCTGAAATTCGCGAATCGGATGTCGAGGGCATCGAGGACCTTTTTCGAGGCTGTGTTCATCAAATTCTCGTTCAAGGTATGCACAAGGCCGCCGAGATATTTTGTCTTCACTTCTCGTCCGAGGAAGATGTTTGCGCTGATGCCGAGGTTACCGGCCAAGGCGAGATCCTGGTAGATCGTCTCAATTCCGGCCTGGCGCGCATCGATTGGACGGGCGAAGTGCGCCCGCTGGCCCTGAAAGGAAATTTCGCCTTCGTCTGCTTGATAAACTCCCGAGATGCACTTGATGAGAGTCGACTTACCTGCGGCGTTGTCGCCAACCAAACCAACGACTTCACCAGCATTTATTTCCAGGCCGACACGGTTAACCGCGACCAAGCCGCCAAACCGTTTCACGAGATTCCGAACTGAGAGCATCGCCTCCATAGATTAGCCAGTCTCGATTCTGCCGACGATGATGTCCCGTGCCTGATCGATAAGCACAGCGAGGATGACGATGATGCCGACCACGATATATTGCCAGAATGGCTGGACGTTGAGCATGACGAGTCCCGTCGTCATTACTGCGATGATCAGCGCACCAATCAAGGTCCCGCTTACGCTTCCGTGACCGCCATACATGCTGGCTCCACCGATGATCACCGCAGCGATGGAGGAGAGAAGGAGCGGATCACCAGCAATTGACGAACCGCCGGAAAATCGCGCCGTGGTCAGAACGCCGGCTATTCCGGCGGTGGCGGCCGAGAGTGTGTAGAGGACGATTAGATGCCGGTCGACAGGAATACCCGCGCGCAACGCCGCTTCACGGTTGCCTCCGATCGCGTAGACATGGCGGCCGAATTGCGTCTTGCGCAACACGAAAAGCATCACCAGCAGCAGGACGAACGCGATAACGACCGGCCATTGAAAAATGCGGTCCATCTGTCGGAGGGCTTCGCCGGTGACAGCCGGGGGACGCAGAAAGTAGAGCCCGCCGCCCGGGCCGGAAATTAAGTAAAAGAGCGCCTCATTGCCCAAATGGCGCACACCTTGAGGCTGACCTCCGACGACGTTGCCACCCGAAAGGAGGAAGGCGACGCCGCGGGCGATAAAGGACATACCCAAAGTGACGATAAATGACGGGATCCGCAGCTTCGCGATGATCACGCCGTTCACGACACCCGGAAGCATTGCTGCAAGAATCCCAGCCAAACAACCGATGGCGATCGCGAGTGTTTCAGAGGTTCCCCGCTCCACGAGATCCACAATCACTAGTGCGGAAACCACTGAGGCCAGACCCATGACCCATCCGACCGATAGATCGATTCCAGCGGCAATCACCACAAAGGTTTGACCCAGTCCCATGAGCAGGACCGGAACGATCGCCATGAGAATATTCTGCGAATTGCGAATCGTGAGGAAATTGACATCGCCTCCGCTCTGGATGCTTACGCTGACGGCGAAGAAAATAATTAGCCCCGCCAGGAACACCCAGGCCCACACACCGCTGAATGCAACAACAAGCTGCTTCTTGCGATCGGATGTCGTGGCAAGTGAGGAGCTCTCCCCACTTCTCAGAGCCATGACACGCACCCGTTGGAAGGCGAGCCGAACACTCGCCGAGAACCCGGCGCAATGAACCCATCCGTGACTTTCTTGATCATCAGGGCCGCTTCGATTCGTCGAAGGTCGCCAGGCGATTGCAAACTATCCGATCCCTCGGCGATTACTTGCCGACGCGATAGATGAAGCGGGAGATAGCCGGATCATCAACGTTCTTAGCATCAATGACGGCATAGCCCGTCGTAACACGTCGCGGAAGGCTGGTGACGCCGCGTGCGTCTGCCATTGCAAACGTCACCGCCAGATACCCCATATCATGGGGCTTTTGCGCGATTACCAAGCTGACGACTCCGTCGCGCAAGTTCTCAATGGCATCCTTAGTGGCGTCAAAAGCGATGACCTGAACCTTGCCGTCGAGCCCAGCGGACTTAACCGCATTGCCGGCGCCCTGGGCGCTAAATACATTCACGCCAAAGATGCCCGCGAGATCCGGAACCGACTGCAACTTCGCGGCGGTTTGCTGGGCGGCAGTGCCAGCGTCGTCAAGGTTGTAATCCTCGCCGGCGAGCTGCATCTCCTTGAATTCAGCAATACCCTCCTTGAAGCCCTTGCCGCGCTGCTCCGTAGTGCTGACGCCGACATTCGTGTTTTGAACATAGACCTTCCCTTTGTTCCCGAGGACCTTCGCCAGCGCCTCGGCGGCGATCTTTCCGCCTTCCTCATTGTCGGAACCAATGTAGGAAAGAGGAAACTTTACCTTGCCGTTGACATAGTCACCGTCGCCCAAAAAGGTATCGACGGTAATCACCTTAATGCCGGCGTCGACCGCACGTTGCAGCGGCGCGATCATCTGCTCTTTGTCGGTCGGCGCGATGATGAGATATTTCAAATCGCCGCGCGCAACCATCGCATCCAAAATTGGGGTTTGAACGGATGGCCCCCAGGTTTGTGGATACTGCGTCACTACCTCCAACCCGTAATCCTGGGCGGCCTCGTTCACCCCGATTTCCATCACCTGATAGAAGGGGTCAACAACGCCGGGTAGAAAACCAATCTTCGGCTTCTTAAATTTTTCCTCTGCTGAGAGGCTGCCAGCAAAGAACAGTGCAAGGACACAAAACGAGATCAATACTCTCTTAAACATGGTGGGGGCTCCAGTAAGTGTGAATTTGTTAGCGCAACGATAGCTTGTGGCGGCCAATTCTTCAACCGCGACCGCAATTGTCCCTCTGGAAGGATACACCTCAAAGGGTTCGCGTCCCTCTCGACTTTGCAGGAACAGCTGACGAAAAGCGTCCCCGGCGAGGAGATCGATTCAGTCGGAATAGGCGCGCTCAGCGCGCACTTGTGCAAGCGTGCCTGATGGCAGCCGGAGTGCGGTGAGACATCCTCCATAAACGCAGCCGGTATCAATGCCGTAAAATTTACCCTCGACAATGTACGGGACCGCCTGGTCTGAGCCGTATCGTTTGTGCCCGGTGACTAATGGCCGATCCAGGATGATCTCGTCCTTCCAGTCGTTCGACAAGTTTCGGTCTCCGGTCATCACCTCCAACGGCTGCTCGGATAAGGCGACGCCATTCAAAAGCCCACCATGGACAGCGATAAAATCGCTACGCTCGAAAAGCGGAGGCATCCGGACGACCTCCTCGAGGAATTTTTCGTAGAGCGGCGCGGGGATCAACGCTTTGGTGACAATGCTCTCTACCTTCGGAATACCGCCACCTTTCCATTTGAGATGATCGAGGTCGTGGTTGCCCAGCAGACAGACACAATCCACTGTCGCGAAGATTTCAAGCACCCCTGCGGGATCCGGGCCCTTGTTGACGAGATCGCCCAGCAGGATCAGCCTGTCGCCGCGTCCGGGGGAGACATGGTCCAGCAAGGCGGAGAACTCGCGACTGCATCCGTGGATATCCCCGATGAAAATCGTCTCCATGGTGTGGCTTTAATAGGGTTCAAAGGATGATGCGACAATAGGAGAATCGCCCGGCATGGATCCGCAACAGGAGCTTCCTCCCTAACGAGTTCGGTCATTGGCGATAGCCCGATCGATTATTCGAAAGAGCTCCTGCTCCGAAACGGCATTCACGGGACCTGTAATTTGCTTGAGGATGGTCCCGCGACGGTCGATAACATAGATGTTCGCCGCGCCAGGCTCGTACTCGAGTCGTTTGACGACAGAACCGTGCCAATCAAGCATCACCGAGTGGGTAAGACGTTTTCGAAAGAGCGCATGCACCACTCCGTGAAGCGGCTTGGGAACCGTGGAGACGTCCGCCACGCCGTCGATGTCTATTCGCAACCGGTAACGTTCGTAGAGACTCCTGAAAACTGTTTCTGCGAAAAACGGAATTCTGATCGCTCAGCGCAAAATCGCTCAATTGCTCGGGAGGCGATGCCACCGCGACGCCGAGGCTGACCAGAGCAAAGAGAGCGAAGAAAATGTTCACGTTGTGGACGCCCGAAAACACTCGCGGCCCTTCCAGATGGCGGGTCGGCGCGTCATCGAGCGCAAAAAGGCAAACCACTGGATCGCCAAGAGCGCACAAATTGCAATCGGATGAAGCAGCGCTCCGTCGACGGGCTGTCGAAATCGAAGGACACCAAGCAGGCGTGGCAAAAGACGGCGCCCGTTCCCGCCAACGACAAAGCGAGCTTGAACTTCGAGCCATTCAGACAGGCTGCGGCCAATGAAACGAGCGGAAGAATCTGCCCGCCGGCCAGAAGGAGGCTGGCAACCCCGATCAGACGCGGCGAGCCGAGCCCTTCGCCAGCATTTCTTGCCAGTCCACGCCACACCTCTGCTCGGGTCGAAAACATTCGACAACTCGCAATGTCTGTCGCGTCAAAGAGATCGGTCCGAAACCCGGCTGATCGAAAGACACGCGGCAGCTTCAGGCCAT
>DATLIT010000439.1:0-3942 GCA_035539295.1 Terrimicrobiaceae bacterium
TAGCGGTTGTTTGCGGCTGACTACCGACGAATTGCGGGAAACTAGATTCCACAATAGGAATGGCAATTGTTTTTTTTCCAACAAAAATGCAAAATTTGCCTGTTCGTGAGGGAGGCGTCTCGCGTTATGGATCAAGTCATCAATCGCGCACTTGTCCTCTGCCTATTGCTGGTGACGGGCCCCGTGCTCTCGCAGGAAACAGCTCAGGTTACGCTGCCATCGGTAGCGCTAAGCATCGGGGGCAAGGCAGTGAAGGCGGAAGTAGCCGATGATGCGCAGGAGCGTAGCACGGGATTGATGTTCCGCGATCGCCTTGCGCCGAATGCGGGGATGCTCTTCATCATGCCGAAACCCGAACGTGCTTCGTTTTGGATGAAGAATACGATTCTGCCGCTCTCGGTCGCCTACATCAATCCGGCCGGCGTGATCGTCGAGATTCATGATCTCGAACCCCTCGACGAGAAACCGGTTCCAAGCGCCTTCCCGAACATCGCCTACGCGCTCGAGATGGAGCAGGGATGGTTCAGTGCAAACGGGATCCTCGCAGGCGATCGGATCCAGGGGCTTCCGGCATCCAGCGGACAATAGGCTCCAGGCCACTTTAACAGGCTGCCTGGCAAAATCGGACGAGTGCTAGCGCGCTTGTCTCAAGCGGCCATCGAATCGGCAGGCGCCGGGCATGTGCGTCGGTCTGAATTCACCGGGCAGGCACGTTGTTGCTTAACACGCTTTCGACTGGGGCGACGCTGGACTCTTTGAGCTCGCCTTCTTCCCCGCGCTTGAAGAAGGCAATCTTGTCCAGGTGCCGCTCCTGGAAATACTCCATGTAGATATAGAAAACCGGCGTGCAAAACAAGGTCAGGACCTGTGCGACGATGAGCCCGCCGACAATGCAAAGGCCCATCGGTTGTCGAGACGACCCATCAGCACCCGAACCCATCGCCATGGGCAGCGCACCAAAAATGGCGGCGAACGTTGTCATGAGAATTGGCCGGACGCGCTCGATGGCGGCTTCCAAGGCAGCTGCTTCCACGCCCAGCCCTTCTCGACGACGCATGATTGCGAAGTCGACGAGCATAATGCCGTTTTTCTTGATGAGACCAAGGAGCAGGAAGAGTCCAATAAATCCGTAAAGGTCTAGCGGCATGCCAAAAAGCTGCAGGGTGGCGAGTCCTCCGAGGCTGGCGACCGGCAATGTCGACAGCACGGTGATCGGGTGAATGTAGCTCTCGTAAAGAATCCCCAAAATGATGTACATGACGAAAATGGCGATGATGAGCAGAACGACCATTGCTTTGACCGTCTCGATGAATTGAGCGCTCGTTCCTGCCGGCGCGCCGGCGACCGAAACCGGAATGATCTCCTTGGCAGCACGCGCAAGTTCGTCCGTTGCAGTGCCTGCCGGAAAACCTGGCTTGAGATTGTAGAAGATCGTTACGGAGGTGATTTGATTGATGTGGCTGATGGACTCCGGTCCGGTCTTGACGTGGGGACGCACCAACGACGCCAGTGGCACTAAAGCGCCTTGCTGGTTGCGCACCCAGAGCAGCTTCAAGTTGTCCAATCTTGCGCGTTGGCGATCGAGAAGTTCCAGGATGACCCAGTACACGTTGAGGGGAGTTTGGATCTGGCCGGTCTGGCCTTGGGCGAAGGCGACCGTCAAGGTGTTCTCGATTTCTTGGACGTTCACGCCATAGCTGTATGCCTGGTCACGCAAAATCTCTAACTCAAGAAAAGGCGTGTTCGTTCGCATATCGCTTGAGACGTCGGTGAATCCCTCGGTCTTGCTCAAGCGTGCGATGAGCTTGCGCGCAGTATCGTAAAGCAATTCGGGGTCAGTACTGGTCAACTGGTATGCGTAAGTGCCCTGGGTATTGGAAGTAGCGCCGGTATCAATGTTGAGAGTGGGATATGGCTGCAACAGCGGAACTACGCCCGGAACCTGCTGGCGGGCTTTGGCAACGATCCGCTGTGTAATTTCGGCAATCGGAGCGCGCTGCGCTTCGGGCTTCAACAGAACGACGAAAAGACCCATCGATGTCGTGAGCTGGTTGTTCTGCAAACCGGTGGCGATAATGACCTGATCTACCCCGGCCTCGGCCTTCGTGATTTCCATCAACTGCTTTTGATACGCCTGCATCTGGGCGGGCGAGGTGCCCTCCGCCGCCAAGTAAACACCTCGGATCATTCCACTATCTCCCACGGGCAGAAACCCTTTGGGGATGACAACGAACAGCCAGATCGTGCCCGCAAGGGAGAGCAACCAGATGACTAGGGCCAGACCCTTGCGGGCGATCATCCACTCCAGCCCACGTTTGTAATGTCCTTTGAATGCCAGGAAGTACTTGTTGAACCCACGCTGATATCGATTCTCGCCCTCCGTCTTTCGGAGCAGACGGGCACAAACCATCGGCGACACCACGATCGCGACCACCCCGGAAAAGATGATCGCGATCACGATTGTCATGGCCATTTCATGGAACATCCGGCCGATCAGCCCGGGCATGAAAACGATCGGGATGAAAATCGCACCCAAAGAAAGGGTCATCGATAGCACGGTGAAGCTAATTTCCTTGGCACCGAGCAAAGCCGCGACTGTCGCCGGCTTGCCCTCTTCAAGGTGGCGAACAGTATTTTCAAGGACGACCACCGCATCATCGACAAGCAGGCCAACTGCTAGTGTCAGCGCCATCAGCGACAGATTGTCGAGACTGTAGCCGAGCATCCACATCACTGCGAATGTCAAGAGCAAGGAAAGCGGGAGCGCCACAATGGGAACGGAGGTCTCCCGGACTCGCCCAAGGAAGAGGAAGACAACCAGAACAACGAGGGCAAAGGCTATCAACAGCGTCAACTTCACGTCGTTGATGCTCTGGATGATTTGAACCGAGCGATCGTAGTTGATGTAGGCTTCGACCGAGGCCGGAAGTGAAGCTTGCAGGCTCGCGAGGGTATCGCGCACGGCACGCGCCACAGTGACATCGTTGGCGCCCGGCGCCGGCGTCACGGCCACGACCAATGACGCCGCCCGTGGCTTCATCCAACTCGTCCAGAAATCGATAATCAGGTACTGCTTCTGGACGCCGTCCACGGGTGTGGCGACATCCTTTACGCGCACGGGTGCGCCATCCTGGTATCGGATGATAAGATCGTTGTAATCCTCGGCGCGAAGAAGTTGACCCTTCGGATTGATGATGAATTGCAAGTATTTGCCGTAAATCTCACCGCCGGGCATAAACACGTTTCCGGTCTGTACTGCATTGGCCACGTCAAGGACGGTCAGGCCGCGTGAAGCGAGAGCATTCGCATCCATTTGGACGCACACAGCGCGCGCCGAACCATAAACCTGCGCCATCGAGACGCCCTCGAGCATCATCATGCGTTGAGCGACCATGTTGTTGGCGTAGTCATACAGATCGCCTAAGGTCAGGGTATCCGTTGCCAACGTGATGTAGACGATCGGCTGCGTGTTCGGATTTACCGTTTGGAAGCTCGGTGGCGCCGGCAGGGCGGTGGGAAGATTACCCATCGCTCGCTGGATCGCCGCCTCCACCTCGGCCTCCGCCTGCCCCATGTCCTTGTCCAGAACGAATTGAAGAACGATGCTGCTCACGCCCTCCTGGTTCCGAGATGTAATCAGGTGAAGCCCCTCGATCTGCATCATCTGAATCTCCAATGGGGTGGAGATGTTGTTCGCCACGATCTGAGGGCTGGCACCCGGATAGTTCGTCGTCACCGCGATGACCGGATAGGCAACGTCCGGGAGTTCGCTGACCGGAAGCGAAAAATAGGCCGCCGTGCCGAATATCGCGGCCGAGATGGCGCACAGGGTCGTCATCACCGGCTTGCGAATGAACGGCTCGGATAAGTTCATCGCAGCGGAAGACCCACGGGCAGCTCTGGCTCTGCACTGCGCAATGGCCAGCTGCCTTTCATTTCGCT
>DATLIT010000440.1:0-8194 GCA_035539295.1 Terrimicrobiaceae bacterium
ATTTCACCGTATCGGACAAGATCGACTTTTTGCTTCGCGTGATCTACCATGGCGTTCCCGTGCGTTTTGTGGAATGCTTCGCCGATGCCGCGAGTCGCGCCGAGATCGTGGTCACGTTTCTCGCCATGCTCGAGCTGATCCGTCTCAAACAGCTTCGCGTGCGCCAGGACAACCATTTTGAAGAAATCTGGCTCGTGCGCACCTTTCCCACGACGGGGAACGCCGAGAGGTCGGTATGAGCCAAGAAGTCGCTGACTGGTCTCTCAAGCGTGTCGTCGAATCTATCTTGTTTGCCTCACAACGACCGGTTTCAACCAAGGATCTGCACGGCATTTTGAAAAGCGCGGCCGAGATGGAGAAGGCAGATCCCCACGCCGCCAGGTTCTCAGCGATCAAGGAATCGGCGCTCCGCGCCGCCATTGATGAGCTCGCGGCCGAATGCGCCCAGCCGTCGCGCGCCTATGAATTGCGCGAGACCGCGGCCGGCTGGCAACTAGTCACCAAACCGCAGTTTTCGCCATGGCTTCGACAGCTGTTTCCGGAGTACCGTTCTGCTCGACTGAGCGCCCCTGCGATGGAGACTCTCGCGATCATCGCTTACAGGCAGCCGATCACACGCGCTGACATCGAGGCGATCCGCGGTGTCGCCGTGGATGGCGTCCTCCAGACGCTTTTGGATCGCGGGCTGGTAAAGATTTCCGGCCGAGCAGAAGTTCCCGGACGCCCGCTGCTCTATGAGACCACGCAGTATTTCATGGATCATTTCGGTCTGAGGAATCTGGACGAACTTCCGAATGTGATCGAACTCCGGAAGGTCCGCTTGCCGGTTGCAGCGAGCAGCGCCACGGCTGCCCCGTCTGCCAATCCGAGCACAGCGGAAGCAATTGAACCAAGTCCTGATATCACTTCGCAGAACGCTCCACCGGAAGACAAGTCGTCATGAGCGATCTTGATGAACTGCGGCGGAGAATTGATGCGATCGATGACGAACTTCTTCGCTTGCTCAATGAGCGCGCTGTGGTGGCCAAGGAAATCGGCGCCATCAAGAATCGTGAAGGTCTGCCGATCTATTCTCCGGAGCGCGAGGACCGAGTGATTCGCAGCCTGATCGAGCGCAGCGAGGGTCCCCTCACGCCCGAAGCGATCCGCGCTATTTATTGCGAAATCATGTCGGCGGCACTCGCCGTCGAAAAGGACGTGGCCATTGCCTGTCTGGGACCCGCAGGTTCACCAGCCCATCAAGCCGCGAAAAGTAAGTTCGGATCGAGCGTTCGCTACATATTCCTGGCAAATACCGAAGAGGTTTTTCGCGAAGTCAAACGCGATGGCGCGGACTGCGGTGTTGTCCCCATTGATCATCCCGAGCATGGCCTTGCGAACCAGACCCTCGATCAACTCGCCGAAACAGAACTCTCCATCTGCGCCGAAATTTTTCTGGCCACAGAACGCAGTCCGCACAACGACTCGGCGCGTTTTTTTGTTCTCGGCCGCAAGGAAAATCCGCCGTCCGGCAATGACATGACAATGCTGATGCTGCGGATCGAAGACAAGCCGGGGGCGCTGGTTTCCGCGCTCGAGCCGTTTAAGGCCCTCAACATTAATCTGAGCCACTTCGCGAGCCGACCGGCGGCTCACGGCAGCCACGACATCTTTTTTTTCGTCGAAGCGGCCGGCCACGCGCGGGACCTTCAAGTGGCTGACCTGTTTCGTGAACTCTCCAGAAGTTGCCGGGCTGTCAAAGTGATTGGCAGCTATCCGAAGGCCAGCTCGTGAACCCTTCGTCGGAGGATTTCCTTCAAAAACCTAGAGGCGATAGGTTAAGACTAGAGAGCCAAGCCGGACCAGCGGTAGGGTTTCTACAAATTTTCCAGGACACAGTGTGCCTCGACTGGGGCTTACTTCATCGCGGCGGCGACATGGCCATCAGCGTAGAGGCGATTTGCGCGGTTGAAGTGGACGGGCTCGAAATCCATGCAGAGCCGCATGCGGGCTGGATTCACGGTCCTCGCACCCCCGCGCCGACCATAAACAACCGGATTGACCTTTAGCTCACCGTCGAGCATCGGACTCCATTGATAGCTGCTTCCGCGACTGAGAAAGTAATTGCTCGCCTTCAGATCACTCGGGCATTGCAGGAGCTTCGGCGTCACTCCGTAAGGACCTAGCTCTGCCAACATCGGCTGCGCTTCATATTCCGGGTCATAGACAGGATCCGCGGGATTTGGCTCTATAAACGGAAACGTATTGTCGTTGTCCGCCAGGTAAGTGCTCACCGCAATCCCGATTTGTCGAAGATTATTCATGCAAGCGACGCTGCGAGCGCGCTCGACGATTCTTTGGTATTCGGGCCAGATCAACACAGCAAGGATCGCCGCGATGGCGATAACCAAGGTGAGCTCGACAAGAGAAAAGGCTCGGTTGCTTTTCACGACTTTGTCGGCGCTCCCTTGATTTGTTCCTTACGACGAATGTAGTTGCGGTACCTTTGTTCACGCTGCTCTGGCGTCCTTCGTGAATCGCGAGCGGCAGCTTGCTCCTCGATGCGCGCTTCGACGTCTGGTTTGTTGAAATGCTCCTCGATTTCCGCGCGGCGCTCTGGCTCTGGAAGTTGGCGGATCGATTCCCAAAAGGTCCGTATTTCATTGAACTCCCGGCGAGCCTGGTCCTGTTCGTCGGGAGGTAGCAAGGCGATGGCCGCTTGAGCACGCTCAGCGGCCCACTCAGGATTTGGAGCTTCTGTTCTCGGCCATGCGGAAAAAAGCGGTCGTTCCACGGCTTCGAGTTGCCTAGGTTGGTCCTCCATACGAGAGTGCACCGTCAAGAGGAATAGCTCCTTGGCGGTCCCTTTGGCCGTTCGGATCAGCTTCGATGTCACTTCGCGGACTTCGCCCGTCGAGGGCAATTTGCTCAGCCAAGGGTTCCAACCAAGTGGAACCGCAAAAAGCGCTCCTGTCTTTTGCGCGCCCTGGTCGAGGAGTGTGTGCAGATTGCGATCAGTCGTTTGGGTAATTCTCCACTCTATGCGGCGAGGATCCACAGCCGAAAGGTTGCTGACCCGGAGCCTTCGGCCCCCCTGCGCGGAAAATACCATCCAGTCACCGGGATTGGCTCCGGAGGAAAAAGCCCGCAGTCCGGCTTGGATCTGCTCACTGGTTGGTGCCGCTATGTAGGCGAGCTTTGCATCCGCCTCGATGCGTAGGGAGAGGGTGTCGATCGCCTCAGAGAGTGGCGCACGGTTCAATCGAATAGTCACCAGCGTGGCGGGATCGGCATTCGTAGCAATCTCCACTCTCCCCTGAGCCTCAAGCGATTTGATCACCGTCGACAGCGGCGCGTTGACAAACGCCAACGTGACCAGCCCGCGCTCGGCCCACCACCTCCACGCGAGGGCGCCCATCGCAGAGGCGGCAACGATCAGGAGCAGAGCGGTGGGCAACTTCCGCATCCTCAAATTAACTGCCGCGGAGAGGCAAAGTTACAACACTTCTTTCTTCGTTATCCCAAGAATTTGCGGCTTGCAATGGAAGGCCCGCTGAACGATTTTTGCGCAAGCCTCAGTCGTTTAATGAAATGCATGTACGATCCGCCGCGAACTTTTTGAAGTGGTTCACGTGGCGGATGTTCTGCATGGTTGTTCTCAGGTTTTCCGCCGAAAAGAAGCCTGTTTCGGTGGAGAGATCGGCACCGTCTGAGGCCTCAACGGCGGCATCGCGCGTTCGAAGAAGTTTCCCTCGCCATTCCGCGCCGTGCGCCACTTCCATATATCAAAACAATGTCATCCGAACACATATCCGCCAGCGGGACGCGCTCTTCGCGAAAGGGCCGCCGCCGAGCTGGCCGCCCCCGCAATCGACAGGAAACGCCCATGCCATCATCGAAGAAAGAAACGTGGTGGCAAAGAATAGCCGCCTTCTTCTTGGGCAAGAGTTCCCAACCCTCGCCACCAAAGAGATCGGTGGAGAAGTCCGACTCCGGCAATGGCGACACCGCCGCTGCCAAGCGGCCCGTACGTTCCGCGGGATTAAGAAAACCGGAAATCGTCGAGGTTTCCTCACCTCGTATTTATGTAGGGAACTTGTCCTTTGAGGCGACCGAGGGCGATCTCTTCGAGCTATTCAGCGGCGTCGGGTCGGTGCAGAACGTGGAAATCGTTTCCAACAAACACACGCAGAAATCGAAAGGATTTGCCTTCGTCCAGATGCAAACCATCGACGAAGCGAAACGCGCCGTCGCCGAATTGCACGACAAAGACTACATGGGGCGCAAGCTGGTGGTCAGCGGCGCAAAGGCTGTAGAGGAGAAGCGCGGCGAGCGTCGCCAATCTGATTAGTAGAACACCGATCATTGTTGCCGGACCCACCGGGGTCGGCAAAACTGCTTTCGCCGTCGAGCTGGCAACCCGGTTCGACGGCGAAATTGTTAGTGCGGATGCCTTCCAGGTTTACCGCGGCATGGAAATCCTCACGGCCCAGCCTGAGGAGAGGATGCTTCGTGCGGTCCCTCACCATTTGGTCGGATTTCTCTCGCCGGAAGAATCCTTTGACGCTTCTCACTTCGCAACCCTGGCTCGCAAACAGATTCACGAAATTCTCTCGCGCAGAAAACTGCCTATCATCGCGGGCGGATCGGGACTTTACATCAAAGCATTGACCCACGGCTTGAGCGAGCTGCCGAGGGGAGATGCGCGCTTTCGTTCCGACCTCGCGAAACTTTCTGATGCTCAATTGCAGGAGCTCTTGAGAGCTATCGATCCTTTGACAAAGGTTGATTTGCGTAACCGCAGACGAGTCTCACGTGCGCTCGAGATCTCGCTTATTGCCGGTCGGCCCGCTTCGGAGCTGCGCACCCAATGGGAGACCACGGCACAGACAAATTTCCGGGGCATTCTGCTTGTCCGCGAACGTGCTGAGCTTTACAGCCGCATTGCCGAAAATGTTCATGCCATGTTTGAACGCGGAGTAGTCGCGGAAGTCGCCAGAATACCAAGGTTCGGCGCCACGGCGAAAATGGCGATCGGCCTGCGCGAAATTGAATCCCTGCGACGCGGAGAGTTGACGCAGAGCGAATGCCTTGAAGCCGTCACGCTCTCGACGCGCCACTACGCCAAAAGGCAATTGACCTGGTTTCGCAATCAATTTATGTTGAGGCTCATCGATTTGACTGGCCTTCGCGATACGTCTGAGATCCTTCCCCCCGCCTTGGAATTCCTCGGTGCTGCATAATGCCGGACGCTAATCCGCAACTTCAAGAAAAGGCCATTCTTGTCGGACTAGAACGCGAAGGGGTCAGCCGCTGGGACGTTGAGGACTCTTTGACCGAGTTGCGCCAGCTCGCCGCCACCGCCGGTGCGCAAGTTGTCGACACAGTCGTGCAAAAACTCGAAAAGCCAACGGCGCCGTTCTACATCGGTAAAGGGAAAGCTGAAGAGGTTGCCCGGCAGTGCGGGGAAAAGCACGTCACCTCGCTGATCTTCGATGACGAGCTTTCGCCTGCGCAGGGACGCAACCTCGAACAACTGACCAGTCGAAAGGTTTTGGACCGCACCCAGCTCATCCTCGATATTTTCGCCAGGCGCGCGCGGACCCGGGAAGGCCGTCTTCAAATTGAGCTCGCGCAACTGCAATATCTTCTTCCGCGTCTCACCAGGATGTGGACCCACCTGTCACGGCAAACAGGAGGGATTGGAACACGCGGTCCTGGCGAGACACAATTGGAGGTTGACCGCCGCCGCGTGCAAGAGCGAATCGCGCGCTTGGAACGCGATCTGCGAGGTGTGCGCAAAAATCGCACGGTGCAACGTGAGGGTCGACTTCGCCGGAACTGGCCCGTCGCCTCACTGGTTGGCTATACCAACGCCGGCAAGTCGTCCCTTCTCAATAGTCTCACCGGAGCCGGAGTGATCGCGGAAGATCGGCTTTTCGCAACGCTTGACCCGACCACACGACAAGTTGTTCTCCCGAACCGGCAGAAGGTCCTGTTAACTGACACGGTCGGTTTTATTCGTAAACTTCCTCATACCGTCATCGAGTCTTTCAAGGCCACCCTCGAGGAGGTTCAGCTCGCGGATCTTCTCATTCACGTCGTCGACATTAGCCACCCCCAGTATCGCGATCAAATGCTCGCGGTCGAGGAAACGGTTGCCGAGCTCGGCGCGGACGGCAAACAGACGGTAATCGTTTTCAACAAGATCGACCGAGTAACCGATCGGGAGATAGTCAAGAGCCAGCTCCGCCACCACCCTGGGAGCGTCGCCATTTCCGCGCGCACCGGAGAGGGTATGGACACGTTCTTTGAAGAACTGGAAGTCCGGCTCGGGTCCTGGCGCATGCGGGTTGAGTTTCGAATTCCCAATAGCGAATCTGCCTTGCTTGCGGAGGTGCACCGTGTCGGGCACGTCTTGAGTCTCACCTACGAAGGGGACACAGCCGTGGTCACCGCACACGTGCCGCCGGAGCTAAAGTCAAAGCTGGCACTCTACGAAAAGGATGGCGATCCTCATGCCTAGCACCTTAAACCGTGATTCCCCTCAGATATCATCTTCTGGTCTTATTGTCGCTTACGCTCGGGGCATGCGCCACGAAGGTGAGCGAGCGCAAGAGGACTCTCTACGACCCGAAGCCCACGCATGTCCAGACCGGCATCGCCTCGTGGTACAGGGATCACCGCACCGCCAGCGGCGAGCGTTTTAATGTAAACGCCATGTGTGCGGCCCACCGCACGCTCCCGTTTGGATCAAAGGTGCGCGTAGTCGACCTAAAAACGGGTCACTCAGTGATCGTGCGCATCAACGATCGTGGTCCCTACATTCGCGGCCGCATCATCGATCTCACCGTCGGGGCAGCGCGTGAACTTGGGACCTATCACCGCGGGATTGCCCAGGTGCGCATCGAGGTGCTCAGGGAAATCCCAGTCCTCGAGAAGCCGAACCTTCGTACCGCCGCATCCGGAACGAAAAGCAAAAAGCCGGCTTCGCCAAATCCCTTCGCTTTCTTATTTGCCGAGCGCTAAGTTAGGCGCTTGTGGCGAGAGGCACTTGCTCTTTCCAGCGAGTTTCTGGCCGCAGGTTGATGTCTTCGAGCTTCACCTTAAAGCCACAGGAGGCCAGCAGGTAGGCTATGCCTTCGCGACTTTCCATGGTCTCCTTTAAGCTGCGACTGAAGATTTCGACGTATTCCTTGTAGCTGTCCAAAGCCAAACGGCCTTCTGAAACATGCTTGGCAAGCTCCTCATCGTGATTCTCAATCAAATTAAACAACCCACGGCGCAGCCTGGCTCGCATGACCGGATCAACGACGAGCTTAAACGGATTAGCTGCAGGATCTGAAGCGCCGACGCGATCAACAACATCCAGCGTGAGCGTGGCTTGAGAGGTTTCAACAGATTTCTCGTTCATTCTGCCAATTCAATCCGGCGAATCGGGAAAGGCAAGCGAATGCAAAAAATTGTTCCCTCACGCTCGACGATCCCGCATCGATTCTTTCCTTAAGGAACAGAACAATCCGCGCCGTGAAATTGACATAACTGTTGACGGGCCATCGGGGATGCTAACATTGGACAGTCATGCGCCTCTCGCACAAGCTCAAGAAGCTAATAAATCGCGACGCCTACGAAAGCGCCAAAGCCACCCTCTTGAGACTCTCGTATCCGCTCCATCCGAAGCCGTTCATCGATGCGATCGATCGCGAGGCCTTTAACGCCATCAAGGAGCGCTACTTCAATCCCCGCGACAGCGTCTCACCGAAGAAGTATCTCAATCTCGAGGATTGGATGCACACAAATGTCAAGCGCGTGCGTGATCTGCGCATCCGAAAGGCTCCCCCGCATTTGCGAATCTTAGACATCGGCTGCGGCTCGGGATATTTCCTGCATATCGCCAAATGCCTCGGTCATGATGTGCTTGGCATGGATCTGGACAAGGAACCCATTTTTCGCGAGACGATTGCCCTGCTGGGGCTGAAGCGCATCATCCATCGGATCGAGCCTTTTCAACGACTGCCGGACACCGGAGCGCCGTTCGATCTCATCACCGCCCACATGACTCGATTCAATTGGCATGCGGACGAAATCCCTTGGGGACCTGCCGAGTGGGAATTCTTCCTCAACGATCTTGCCTCGCGTCTCACATTGCGCGGCCGTGTGCAGTTCGATCTGAATGCTCTGCCAGATGGTCGCCATATGGAAGCCGATCTCAGGG
>DATLIT010000441.1:0-2764 GCA_035539295.1 Terrimicrobiaceae bacterium
AGCGACGGGGTCCAGACCACGCCCTAGATCGATTGGCCGAAACGCGAAAGCGCCCGCACAGGGCGGGCGCTTTCATCAGGGTTTTAGGCGGGCTGTGCGGTTAGCGGTTTGCGCTGTCCCACGCGACCCGCGGAATGTCCGATCGGGTGATGCCAATATCGGCCAATTCACGGTCCCCGAGCTGGTTCAGCTCGTTGAGGCTCGCATTGTAGCGCCTCCAGGATTGGAGGAAGTTGAGGATTGCGACCAACATAATCTTTGCCTTTCTATTCCCGGACGACGCCGGGTAATTCTTGTCGGTGCTAAGATAGGGTTCCATGCTGCATCGCAACAGAGTTCATGTTGCGATGCAGCTATGTCTAAAATGCAGAGCTCAAGTCATTGTTTTTTCACAAAAATTAAACGATTCCAACCCCAGCCCGTCCGCTGAGGGGCCAGTGGCTCGTGGAGTCGAGATGCGTCGCTCGAGGGCTGCTAGTAACCAGTGACGCTGGCCCCGCCAAAGCGCTCCTTCCAGCGTGGAATGACCTCCCGGTTGTAGACATTGTCGGGGATGCCACCCTTGAGTGCGATGACCACCGAACGCGCGGCCCACGCCACGCCCTGCCGGAGCTCGCCCCCTTCGGTGTACGACGCGGAGTGGGGCGAGAGCAGCACCCGGTCGCCGAGCTTGCGCAGGGGCGAGTCCATCGGCAGGGGCTCTTCTTCGAAGGCATCGATGGCGGCGCCGCGGACGCGCCCCTCGTCGATCGCCCGGGCGAGGGCTTTTTCGTCGAGCACCTTCCCACGAGCGGTGTTGAGCACGATGGCGTTCGGCTTCATCAGCTTGAGATGCTCCTCGCCGAACATGTAGCGGGTCTCGCGGGTGAGCACGACGTGGAACGACACAACGTCCGATTCCCGCAGAAGCGTCTCGTAGTCCACCGCCGTGACGCCGTGCGTGAGGAAATGCGCGGGCGGCACATAGGGATCATAGGCAATGATGCGCGCGCGCCAGGGCGCCAACAACTGAGCAACGCGCGTACCGATCCGGCCGAGGCCGACGAGACCGATGGTCTGGCCGGCAAATCCATCCGAGCTGCGGCTGCCGACGTAATAGGCGAAATTTTCCGCGGTGCGCCACTTGCCCGCCCGCACATCGGCGTCCCGCTCGGCCGTTTTCTTCAACAGCGAGAGCATGAAGGTAATGGTCGTTTCGGCGACGCCGAAGCAGTTGGATTCGGTCGGCGCGTGGCACACCATGATGCCGAGGTCGGTTGCGGCCTCGGTGTCGATATCGTCGACACCGACGGTGTATTTCGCGACGATGCGCAGCCGTTGCGATGCCTGCATGATGCGCCGGCTAATCGGGGTGTGACGCATGGAGGTGCCCATGAGCGCGACTGCATCGCGCGCGGCCTCCACCACCGCATCCTCGTGCGTCGTGCGCGGCAATTGCCAGTCGCGATTCCCGACGACGACTTCACAGCCCATGCCTTCGAGCGCCTTGATGGTCTCTGGCGGCTCCTCCCGCGGGGCAAAGATCAGAACTTTCGGCTTGGACATGAACGCTCCGTGGTGGATGGCCCCGGGAAGGGGACGGCTCTTTGGCCAAGGGAGACGGCAGGTGGAATGCGGCGGGATCAGTTGAGTTGGATGCCGCTATCCTTGAATACTTGACCCCAGCGGTCCAGTTCTTTGCGCACGAAGGCATCGAATTCCTCCGGCGAACTGCTGGCAGTACTGATGCCGGCATTCTGGAGCTTTTCGGCAATGACTGGATCGGCATACATCTTGACGACTTCCCGTTGAATCTTGTCGATGATGCCGCGCGGCGTGCCGGCCGGCGCTACAAATCCGATCCAAGTCGAAACGTCGTCGAGTGCGGGGATGCCGGCTTCGACGGCGAGTGACCTGACCTCCGGCAGGGTCGGCAGTGGGCGACTGTTGAGCTTGGCAAGCGCCCGCAGTTTTCCGGCCTGGATGAGCGGCAGGCTGGTGGCGGTGCCATCCACGATGTAATCGACCGCGCCCGTCAACAGGCCCTGCACCGTAGGTGGACTGCCGTTGAACGGGATGTATTGCACATCCAGACCGGCCTCGCGGTTGAACAAGTAGCCGGCGAGCCGCGTCGTGATGATCCCCGCACCGTAGTTCAACTTGCCGGGGGCAGCCTTGGCACGTGCGATCAACTCTTTCACGGTCTTCGGACCGTCTTCCGCCCGAACGCTCAGCAGCGATGTGTTCTTGGAGCCGAGCGTGATCGTCGCGAAATCCTTCAGCGGATCGTAGGAAAGGTTTTTGCTGGTGATGGGGTTGAGCACCATGGTCACGTCCATCGCCGCCAGCAACGTGTATCCGTCTGCCGGCATCTTGGCGACGCGCGCGGCCGCGATTGCGGTATTGGCGCCGGGCTGGTTTTCGACCACAACCGGCTGTCCCCACACCTCGCTCAGGCGTTGGGCAACCACCCGGCTAAGGATGTCGGTCGGTCCGCCGGCGGGAAACGGCACGATCATGCGCACCGTCCGGATGGGATATGCGTCGGCGCCGTCTTGCGGGGCGGCTTGAGCGACAGCAAGGGTGCCGACAAGCCAGACAGCCGCGAACAGAGCGCTGAACCGGGCGGCGGCGAAACCAGTCGCGACCAGCATGATGTCCCTCGGGCTGCTCGACCCGCTCAATCGTACTTCATTCCGGTGTCCTTCACGACGGTCGACCATCGCTGTGCTTCCTTGCGGATGAAAGCAGCGAATTCCGCCGGCGTGCTGGTGGCCGGGAACAG
>DATLIT010000442.1:0-4469 GCA_035539295.1 Terrimicrobiaceae bacterium
GGCGAAATCATGATCGCGATTAATCTGATAACTTCTGCGAGGTGGTAACAGATTGCATCGAGTTGGGCTCCATCATTTGTCTCCCGCGCGAGCTTCCAAGGCGCACTTCTTTCCACGAATTGATTCGCCTCGGTGACCAACTCGGCCACTTTCTCCAGCGCCAGATTTATCGATGCAGCGTCCATAGCTTCTGCATAAGCTCTGGTAGCGGCAAGCGCGCGATCGCGCAAACCGTTCTGAATAGATGGGCATAAGCGACCACGGCGATATCGGTGCGCCATGGTGAGTGTTCGATTGACAAGATTCCCGAGACCGTTAGCGAGTTCGCTATTGAAGCGCTGAATCAGTCGTTCATCGGTAAAGTCCATATCCTGGCCGACGACACAATCGCGCATCAGATAATAGCGCAGCGCTTCCACCCCAAAGTGATCGGCGAAGGTGTTTGGGTCACGAATGTTGCCGAGAGACTTGCTCATCTTATCGCCATCGACGAGGACGTAACCATGGACAAGAAACGTCGGCATCTCGTCATCGGCGAAGCCCATTGCCTTCAGCATTGCTAGCCAGTAGATGCCATGCGCTGGGATGAGGATGTCTTTGCCGATAACGTGCAAGGCAGGCCAACGCTCGCGAAAAGCAACGTCGTCCTCCAGATAGCCGGCGAAGCTGATGTAGTTCACCAAGGCGTCGAACCAGACATAGGTCACACACGAGGAGTCAAATGGTAGCTCGATGCCCCAGGCGAGACGCGACTTTGGGCGTGAAATCGATAAATCACTACTCAGCTTTTCGGCTGCATTGCGCAACTCCTGTTGACGAAAGGCCGGCAAAACACAGGCGGGGTGGGTGTCGAGAAAGGCAAGGAGCCAATCGCGATATTTCGCGAGTCGAAAATACCAATTCTCCTCCTCGAGCTCGATGACTTCGCCCCACTCTGGGCCAAAGGCCCCATCAGGTCCACGCTCCTTGTCGGTAAGAAACTGTTCCTGGCGCACGCTGTAGAACCCGCGATAACTCGCTTTGTAGAGCTCACCCTTCTCGTAAAGTGCCTGAAGAATTTTTTTGACACAGGCCTTGTGCAGGGGACTTGTTGTGGCCGCCCAGGCGTTATAGCTGAGATCAAGCTTCTTCCAGAGTGCCAGGAATTTCCCCGTGGTTTGATCGACAAATTTCTCGACGGGGATGTCTTCTCTTTGGGCGGCCTGCTGAACTTTTTGACCATGCTGATCGACACCGGTGAGAAAGAACGTCGGATCTCCCTTCAGCCGATGGTAGCGCGCGATGACATCTGCAAGGATCTTCTCATAAGCGTGACCGAGGTGCGGCGGGGCATTCGTGTAATCGATCGCGGTGGTGATGAAAAACGACTTCACGTTCCTGTGGAGTCCTTTCTAATCTTCCCTCCCCACGACAGGATCCTCGCTTTCGCTCCGGCCGCCTCTGCCTCGGGCACCTGGCCATTTTTAACGTAGAAGATCGAGAGACTGGACCAGGCGAGCTGGTCATTGGGATTGATCTCGACCGCTTTAAGTCCGGCTTCGATCGCCTCCCCGAAGCGAGCCGCTTTCATCAGGGCCATCCCCAGCGCGTGCCAGGCGTCGAAATACTCCGAATCAAGTCGAACACACTCTCGGTATTTGGCGATCGCCGAGTCGATCTCGCCCAGCGCAATATCGCCGGTCGCCTCTTCAAAAAGTTCGACAGCTTGAGGATGGCGAGACATGTCACTGTGGAACGGAAGCAAGCGTGACTTTCGCGGCATCGCGAGCCGAAGCCAACCAGGTTTGAAAAAGCAAGCGGCGCTTGCTTTCCAGAATGCGCGCCGTCAATTCGGGCTTCTTTTCAAGAGCAGTCGCATCGAGGGGAGCGCGCTCGAGGAGATAGACAGCGAATCCCCCATCCGGATCGGAAATCAATCCCGAAAGCTGTCCGGGTTCCATCAGCAGTGTGGCCGCCGCGATTCCCTGTTCTTCAGAGGAGAGGCTTTCACCGCTCGGGTCGAGATGGTCGAGGTTCTTGACCTGCAGCCCCTCGGCCGCAGCTGCATCCGAAAACGACTTGCCCGCAGCCATTGCCTCCCGAATCTTCGCGAGCGCTGGTTCCGCCTTTTCGCGTAGAAGACGCTCCGCCTTGCGCGCGCCCAGCTGCTTCTCTGCGAGTGGTCGCACCTCCTCCAAGCTCATCGGACGCTGCGGATTCACCTTCGCCAGCCTCAATACAAAAAATGCGTCGCCGGACTGGACGACGTCGCTCACGCGATTCTTGTCGGTGAGAAGAAACGCCGTCGGCGCAAGATTCTTGAGGTCAGCAGCCGTGGCCTGATTGTCCGACGAGGTGGTCGAACCGGCCCTGTCAAATTCCGGAGTTGTCTGAATCGTCAGACCCCGCGTGGAGGCCGCATTTTCGAAGGAGGACGCCGAAGCTTGCTCGGAAAATGCCGTGGCCGCATCAGCCAACTTCTGGAGCGCTTCGACTCTTTCGCGCCCCTCGAGCGGCTTCTCGCCTGGGACGAGCGCGAACTTCACATATTCGATTGCACGAGTTTCCGGCGTCGTCAGGGCAGGGCCATATTGCCGATAAAAGTCTGCTACCTCCTCCTCCGTTACGGTGGCGGCGCCGGCCACCGATGCCAGCGGAAAGCGAACCACCTGCGCGCTGAGTGGCTGGAGCACTCGTGCAGTGTCGCGAAAATCTAGATCGCTGACGGCGACGGGAGACGAGACAATTTCTCGGATGCGTTCGACCCGTAGAGCGTCGCGAATGACGTTCTCGAGCTGGAGCTCGGTGAAACCACGCGGCCCGAGTTGCTCGAGGACGAAGGCCTTGTACTTCGACGGATCGAATTGCCCGCCCGTCTGGAAGGTTCGAACTGCTTTTATTCGGTCAGCAATTTGCGAGTCGGTTGGCTCGACGCCGAGTTCCTTCGCCTGGCGATGCAAGACGAAAAGGTTCCAGATAAATTCGTCGAGGGCCTGATTTTCGTCTTGGGTCATTCCGCCAAGGCTTTCGAGCAGCGAGAATTGCCCCATTGCCAGAGCGAGCTGATAAGTCTTGACCTGACGCTCGATATCCGCCCGTGAGACTTTGCGTCCGTAGATGGTGCCGACCGCGCCCCTCCCAAGGTGATGGGTGTCTGCGGGATTGTAGAGCCATATGAAGGCAACAATGGTCAGGATGGCCACCACCAGCATGAGCACACGCTGGTTTTTTCGAAGAATGGTAATCATGAAACAACGGCGAAACTGTTGATTTGCCGGGCCGATGTGATTAAAGCAGATGAGAAATGAATGCAAGTGCGTCCCGGCGTTGCTGCCTGGCTCTGGTGACCCTCTGGGGGACCCTCAGCATGCTAATTGCCCAGGATTTTATCGTCCAAAAGGATGGGCAGCGTCGTGAGGGAGAGATCCTCGGCGTCGCCGATGGCAAGCTTAAAATTAAGGTTGGACCAGCCGCGACCGGCATCGCGATGGATCAAGTTGCCTCGGTAACAAAGACTCCGCCCAAAGAATATGAGGACGCGATCAAAGCCTGGCAGGAGGGAAACGCAAACAAAACTCTCAGCCTTCTGAAGCCCATCGTAGATACGTTTCGCGGTCTGCCTACCGAATGGGCGGAGCGGGCGGCCGCTCTGCTCGGCGATGTTTATCTTTCGCTGGACCAACTTGCTGCAGCGGAGAGCGCTTTTGCAGACTTCACACAGTCTTACCCGAATGCCACTTCCCTTTCGGACATCGGCCTCGCGAGATTGGCTGTCTCGAAGAAGGATTTTGCAACTGCCAAGGCGAAGCTTCTGCCGATCATCTCAGAAGCCGACAAGGTTATCGCCGCGCCCGCTGGGAAAAGCGCGGCTTACGGTCAGGCATTTTACTTGATGGGGATGGTGCATGAAAGTGAAGGAGCTTATCCGGAGGCCCTCCGCGACTACCTGAGCGCAGTGACCCTCTTTCACGACGATCGGGCCGTTGTTGCGAAAGCGCAGGAACGCGCTGACCTTCTCGTCAAAGAAAAGCAAGTCATCGTCCCCTGATTGATCCCGCATGAAGAAAGTTACCTTGGATCTCTCGCGCGCTCTTGTTTGCGTCTGGCTCCTCCTTCTTTCGTCTGGCGCCTTCGCCCAAGAGGCCGCCGGAGAGACCGCCGCCCCCGCAGAGTCGCACACCATTCTGGAAACGATCGCCGGTGGCGGACCGCTCATTATTTTGATCTGGGTCGCGATCCTGGCAACCTCCGTCGTCATGGTAACGTTCATCATCCAGCTGTTTCTCACGCTGCGCGATGAACAACTGGCGCCAAAAGCTTTGCTCGACTCCCTGCAAGCGACCATTCGGGCCGGGAACTACCAAGAGGCTTGGGAGATCTGCCACGCCAATAAGGCGTATGTCGCCCGTGTCCTTAAGGGTGCTCTCGAGCGCATCGGACGCGGAAAAGATGCCGTAGAAAATGCGTTGATTGAACACGGCTTGCGCGAA